>CAXNFZ010000027.1:0-17712 GCA_964201495.1 Chloroflexota bacterium
TGGCGCTGACGATTTCACTCAATCCCCTGGCTTGAGACTCGTTCAAATTCGGCAGGTTTTCCTGCAAATTCATAGAAATGCGCGACAATTCTTTCTGCGCCCGGGTTTTTGTGTTTTGGTTTTTGTTCATACCCTGAATCATCTACGCACATTCCCGGGCGTGTTTTCGTTTAGGGCAATGTCCCCTTATGAGCCCCCTGACCCCTCTCCCCCGGCGATTTCGCTTGCTGTTCTCCCGTGTCAGGCTCGATGCAGCGCGCGAAATCCTGGCGGAGAGGGGCGGTCGAGCACCGCATGCGTGTGCGCTGATAAACAATCGCTGTGTGCATCGACGAGTCTCCGCGTCTTCTGATGACATTCGCCCCCAACGCCAGATCACCCGTTACGGTTTTCGCAGAATCACGCGGGCGGGCGCGGCGTCGATGCCGGCGATGCGCAGCGGCAGCGCGATGAGCTCATACTCGCCGTCCGGCACGCCGGTCAGCTGCAGGTTTTCCATAATCGTCACGCCGCGGCGCAGAAACGCGTTGTGCGCCGGCAGCAGCTTGCTGCTCGCCGGGTCGACGGACGGGCCGTCAACGCCGATCAGACGCACGCCGGCGGCACCGAGCCATTCAGCCGCGTCCGGCGCGATCGCCGCGAACGCGTCGTCCCACATGTCGTCCGGCACGGCGCTCGAGTGCGTGTGCAGCAACAGCCGGACCGGCGCGGTCTCCCCCAGGCGCACGTGCAATGCCGCCAGCGTCACGTCTCCGGGTTCGGCAAGCGTTAGCACACGGCACGGACCGATCAGCACATCCAGGTCGACCTGCTCGATCGACGCGCCGGCAGCGGAATAGTGCAGCGGCGCGTCGACGTGCGTGCCGCCGTGCGAGCTGCACGTGATCGCGGTGACATTCACCGACGACCCGCGCGCGATGTCGGCGACGCGCACGAGCGACACCGGCGTGTCACCGGGGAACACGGCTGTGCGCAGGGTGAGGGTGCGGGTGATGTCGTAGAGCATGGGTGGCTAGTGATATTAGGTGGATAGTGATAGTAGATAGCAGACCGTTGCCACCATCACTATCTGCTATCCACTATTACTATCCACTATCTACTTCTTCTGCACTGCCAGCGCCTCGAAGAGCGCACCGGCGTAGCGGATGCCGGCGAAGAAATTCTTCAGGCTGGCATTTTCGTTGGGGGAATGAATGCGCGTGTCGGCGTGAGCGATGCCGGCGCACACCACCGGCACGCCGCCGATGAACGACGACAGCGTGTACATCGGCCCGGAACCCGGGCTGAGCAGATCGATGATCGGTTCATGGCCGTGAATGCGCCGCGCCGCGACCGTCGCCGCCATGACCATGGGCGCGGCCGGGTCGCAGATTTCGGCGCGGTATCCGCCCAGCCACTCGATTTCGATGTCGGTGAAGCCGTGCTTGTCGAGATGCTTGCGCAGCAGGTCGAGCGTAATTTCGGGCGTCAGGTTCGGCACCAGCCGAAAGTCAACCTTGGCGCTGGCCAGCGACGGCAGCACCGTCTTGGTGCCCGCACCCTGCCAGCCGCTCGTCAGGCCGCAGATCGTCGCCGTGGGCGAGAACAGCAGCTTCTTGAGCGCCTCGTAGCCGTGCACGCCGCCGACGAACTCGTCGACCTTCCAGTTCTGCTTGTACCACTCCTCCTGATCGCCCTCGAAGGGCATCTCGCGCATGATCTCCTCTTCGGCAGGCGTGGGCTGGCGCACGTGGTCGTGGTAGCCCTCGATCAGGATATTTTCGTGAATGTCCTTGATCGAGGCGAGCGCCCATGTCAGACGCCAGGCGGCGTTCTTCGCCAGCGGCGCGAGAGACGAATGCAGGTCGTGGTCGACGCCCTTCACGCGCAGTTCGACGTAGCAGATGCCCTTCACGCCGAGCGAAAGGCGAAAGCGGTCCTTTTCGTCGAAGCCGCCGAATTCCCACAGGCACCCGTCGATGACGCCGCCGCGCGTGTTCGTGAACCAGTCCCGGTGCGCCTCGACCCACTTGTGAAAATGCGGCGATCCGACTTCCTCTTCGCCTTCGATCAGCCACTTGATGCGAATCGGCAGCAGTCCCTGCGTCGCCTGCCACGCCTCGACGGCGTGGATGCGCGAGACCAGCTCTCCTTTGTCGTCGGCGGCGCCGCGGGCGAAAATATGCCCGTCACGCACCGTCGGCTCGAACGGCGGCGATTCCCACAGGTCGAACGGCTCGGCCGGCTGCACGTCGTAGTGGTTGTAGATAAGCAGCGTGCGCTCGGCGTCGACCGGACCGAGCTCGGCCCACACCACCGGCGGGGCGTCGCCTTCGGTCGGCACGATCTTTATCTCAGCGCCGAGCGCCGCCAGGCGGCGCGCCACGAGTGCGGCCATCTCGGGAATGCCCTGCCCGGTGGCAGCCACGCTGGGCTGACGCAGAAAATCCTTGTAATCCTCGAGCAGTCGCTCGCGGTTGGCGTCGAGAAAAGCATCGAAGGCAGCCTGATTCATGCGAACATCATAGCGGTTCGCAGGCTGCGCGGAGCGTGAAGCCGGGTACGTTTCCTGCGTTTCGAAGGTTTCACTTTTCGTAACTGCTCAGGCCTAAATCAGTATTTCCCGCGAAACGCGCTATTCCTTCCCCCTTCGGGGGAAGGAATAGCGCGTTTCGCGTTGGAAAATGGATGGCCTGAGTAGTTACCACTTTTCACATTCCTGTACGCCTATAATCCGGCTGTTCGCTGTCCTCCCATGAACTCATCCTCGCCCACCCTCGCCCGACTCGTGCACGAAGCACGCACGAACGGCAGCTGCACAGTGCAGACACTAGCGTTGCTGGTCACAATTGCCAGCGTGCTGATGGCGGCATCCATGCGTGAGGTGGTTTCCGAAAAGCTCGTGCTCGAGCTGTTCATGCTGCTGCCGATGTTCGGCGTCCTCATCTACGCGCTCGACGTTTCGCAGCGCCTGGATATGCGCCTGAACGTGTCGCTGCGCACGCTGGCGGAAACGCCGGCATTTCGCGCCACACTGCAGCAGGCCGACACGCGCCTGCAGCGCATCCGCCGCGATGCGCGCGCACTTTTTGTGTACGGCTGCGTCCTGCTCGATTCGTTCGTGTGGAGCCGCATCGCACTCCCCACGCCGCTCAGCCTGCGCGTCGAGCACCTGCACGAAGTGGTCGGACTGATCGATCTCTGGTGGCGCAACCGCCGTCTGAGCGGCGTCATCGACGCACTGGCAGCTCAGCTGCTGACCGGCATCGACGCGCTCTGGCTGCGCAATCTGATCGATCAGCTGAGCGCTTCCGTCACACCGCAGCGCGCTCGCACAGCGGCCAGCGCACTGCTCCCCGTTCCCGCGCTCCCTGCGCCCGGCTGCCCTGCGCAGGCCGTCACTCCAGCGCTGAACCGGCTCTGTTAGCAGCTGAAAAACACAGTTGCTCAGCCTCCCCCCTGTCTCCCCATGCTTTTCCACTTCCTACAGAAGAAATAAGAGCAAACAAAGAGGGGGCACGGCAATTTCGCCTCTCTCGCAGCGGCTGCTGCATGCAGCTTTCTTTTCGCCCATCGACCTGTTTTCCAAGCGACTCAGCACATCTACGCAGGAGTGCGCAAGGACCATGTCGATCGAGCCTGATTTTCTATTACACCTACATCATGTTGACCGGACAAGTGGACCACCGCCTCGAACGCAAGCTCATCGAACTGTATACGCAGCACAAGGAACGTTCTGCGCGCATCGATTGGAGTTATCACGATTTTCTGCCCCTGCAGCGCGAAGACCTGTTTCACGACGAGGTCATGGCCAAGCCGAACGCCAAGCGCTCGCAGCTCAGCCCCGAAATTTACCTGGCCGTCGAAACGGCCATGCTCACCGAAGTCAACCTGCCGTGGTTCACCACCGAGCTCTACAACACGTTCAAAGGCTCGCTGAAAGTGCTCGTCGATTTCGTGCATACGTGGACAGCCGAAGAAGATCAGCACGGTGAACTGCTCGACTTCTATCTGCTGCTGACCAACAACGGCGATGCCCTCGCGCGCCGCAAGCTGCGCAAAACCGTCGTCGAAGGCGGCTTCGAAACCGGACTGACCACACCGCTCGAGACGATGGTTTACACCACGATTCAGGAGCGCGCCACGATGGCGTTTTATCTGAACGTTGCGCGCGTCTGCGACAGCGAAGACCCCGGCCTGGCCGCCATCCTGCGCCGCCTGGCCAAGGACGAAACGCTGCACTACGCGTTCTACCGCGACGCCACACTGGCCCATCTGCAGGTCGAGCCGAACCTCGTCAAGCTGGTCACTGACGTGATGCTCTCGTTCGAAATGCCCGGCCGCGGCATGCCGAACTACGATCAGCGCATCGCTGTCATCGCCAAGCACGCCCACTACGGGCCGACCGAGTTCTACACCGAAGTCATCGATGAGCTCATAAAATACTGGGACATCGCCCAGCTGCAGCCCGACTACGCGCCGGCGCGCGAAGCTCAGCTGAAGCTGCTCGCGTACCACAACCGTCTCGGCAAGATCGCCGCACGCCAGCTGCGCGAACGCAATCGCGTCATCGTACAGGCAGAAGCGGAGGATCGCGCCACGCGGGAATAATTCCCCGCCTGATTCCATCCTGATCCCATGCCCTACACTCCCATCGTCGGAACCCTCGGGTACGTTCTTTCGCGCGACAAAACGTCGGTGCTGATGGTGCACCGCAACGCACGACCGAACGATCACGCCTACGGCAAATACAACGGCCTGGGCGGAAAGATGGAGCGCGATGAGGACGTGGCAACCTGCATGAAGCGTGAAATTCGTGAAGAGGCTGGCATCGAAATCACCTCCATGCAGCTGCGCGGCACCGTAAGCTGGCCAGGCTTCGGCAAAAATGGCGAAGACTGGCTCGGCTTCGTTTTTCTCATCACGGACTGGACCGGCGAGCTATACGAACGCAATGCCGAGGGCGACCTCTCATGGGTGCCGCTCGAGCGCATACGGCAGTGGTGTGATCTGCACCAGCGCACTGCAGCCGGCATCGACATGTGGGCGGGTGACAGTTACTTTCTGCCGCTCGTCTTCAACGGCGACGCGCATGCCTTTCATGCCGTCATGCCCTACGAGGGCGGCAAGCCGGTCGGCTGGAGCTTCGAGGTAGTCTAAGCAGGCCCTCCTCGCCCAGTCATCAGCCCGGCGCGGAAAAACGAATCACCCGCGACGCCCCAGTCGCGGGTGATTCTCCAGGAGGTTACAGTTGACTCATCGAGCCGCTTGCCTTTTGGTTTCCCCTTTGGTTTGCGTCCCGCATTGTCGTTCTACTCTAACTAGTGTCTTTTTTACACTTCCCAGATTATGAAAAGATGATTTTTTCTGACAAGAACTTGTCAGCACCGGATTAAAAATCTGTCAATTTTGACAAGTTTTCTGCGCCCACTGAGTTGTGCACGTTTGGGGAAGTACAATCAGTTGCTCTACATGCACATGGCCGAAACTACTCCTGAATTCGCGTCGTTCGGTGTAATGCTGCGGCATCTGCGCCGGCGCGCGCGCATCACCCAGCGCGAGCTCGGCATCGCGGTCGGCTATTCCGAAGCGCACATCGCTCGCCTGGAAGCCAACCAGCGCCGTCCCGATGTGGCTGCCGTCACCGGGCGCTTCCTCGACGCACTGGATCTACAGGATGATCCGGCATCCGCAGAGCAACTAGTGGCGCTGGCCACCGCCGCACGCAAGACCAGCCTGCAAACCACGCCGTCCGACATTCTTTCCGAGGCGCCGCCGACCAACCTGCGCGAGCAGTTGACCGCCTTCATCGGGCGTGAAGACGAGGTCGCCGAAGCCAAACGCCTGCTGCGCGCGACTCGCCTGCTGACCGTCACAGGCACCGGCGGCATTGGCAAATCGCGGCTGGCCGCACACGTCGCCGCTGAAGTGCTGCCACTGTACGCCGACGGCGTCTGGATCGTGTCGTTCGCCAACGTCATTACAGCCGACCAGGTCATCACCACCGTCGCAGCGACGATGAACCTCGCCAGCAGCGATTTGCTCGAAGGGCTTAAGTCGTATCTGCGCAACCGCACCGCACTGCTTGTCCTCGACAACTGCGAGCACGTAATCGGCCGCTGTGCACAGCTGGCAGTGTCGCTGCTGCAGGCATGCCCGCGCCTGACCATCATCGTCACCAGTCGTGAAATGCTCAACGTCCCCGGAGAAGCCGTATGGCACCTGCCGCCGATGACGTGCGAAGAATCGCAGAAGCTCTTCACGCAGCGCGCGCGTGCCATGCGCTCCGATTTCGAACTCAACGCGGAGACCGAGCTGATGCTCGAACGCATCTGCAATGAGCTCGAAGGCATTCCGCTGGCAGTCGAACTGGCCGCGTCGCGCCTGCAGGTGCTCTCCCTGCAGGAGATCATCGACATGCTCGACGATCGCTTTCGGCTGCTGGCCGGCGGCAATCGCCTCGCCCACCCCCGCCATCAATCGATGCGCGCTCTGGTCGACTGGAGCTACAACCTTCTCACGCCAGCGGAGCGCGCGCTCTTTCGCTCCCTGTCGATTTTCGAAACGGACTTTGATATGGACGACGTCGCGCGCCGTTTCGCAGGCAGCTTCGTTGGCGGCGCCGATGTGCTCGACCTGCTCACGCAGCTGGTGAAAAAATCGCTCGTCATCATCGACGATCATTCGACGCCGACGCGCTATCACATGCTGCGCACCGTCCGCATCTACGCCGCCGAACGAGCTCTCGAGGCCGGCTAAGTTCCTGTCCATAAGTTTTGTCCGGCAGATTCGCCTCCCCCGCAAAGCGGGGGAGGCGAATCTGCCGCCAGAACTTTTGGCGACTCACTTAGTCGAGTCCCCCCAAACATCTCCCATGACTCTTCCCAGCTCCCCAATCCCTCCCTTCGAACTCGAACGGTATTTCGCGCGTCACGAGTTCGTCACCGAATATCTGCTGTGCTCATCCGACGTCGAAGGCATGTCTCTGCGCGAAGTGCTGGCGCTGGCCGACGATGAAATGCGCGAGCGCTGGGATGCGCTGACGCTGGGCTACACCGAGTCGCCAGGCCACCCACTGCTGCGGCGCGCCGTCGCTGCGCTCTACGAAACGCTGCAGCCGAACGACGTCATCGTCACCAACAGCGGTGAGGAGCCGATCTACATTGCCATGCGCCTGCTGCTGCGCGCAGGCGACCACGCGATCGTCACCTGGCCGGGATATCAGTCACACTACGAGATCGCGCGCAGCATCGGTGCCGAGGTGACGCTGCTGCCGCTGCGCCCGCAAACCGAGCAGGGTCAGGCGCGCTGGATGATCGATCTCGATGACCTGCGCGCAGCGGTGCGGCCGAACACGCGCATGCTGCTGACGTCATTTCCGCACAACCCAACCGGTGCGCTGCCGACACACGACGAATGGCGCGCGATCGCCGCGATCGTGGACGCAGCCGGGCTGCGCTGGGTGAGCGACGAGGTCTATCGCGGGCTGGAATTTTTGCCGGACGCGCGCCTGGCGACGGCGGCGGATCTGAACGCGCGCGCTCTCTCGATCGGCGCGATGTCGAAGACTTACGCCATGGCCGGCGCGCGCATCGGCTGGGCAGCCACGCGCGACGCGCAGCTGCGCGAGCAGATCCTGACCTACAAGGACTACACGACGATCTGCAGCAGCGCGCCCAGCGAGATTTTGTCGACCATCGCGCTGCGCGCCAGCGACGCCGTGATCGCGCGCAGCCGCGCCATCATCGATGCGAATCTCGTACACGCCGCACAATTTTTCGCCGCACACCACGAACGATTCGACTACATCCCGCCGGCCGCCGGAAGCGTCGCATTTCCGCGCCTGCGGCGCGACAACGCCGACAAGTTCGCCGCTGCGCTCCTGCGTGAGCAAAACACGCTGCTGCTGCCGGCGAGCGCCTTCGGATATGCGCAGCCGCACTTCCGCATGGGATTCGGCCGCCCGAATTTTCCGCAGGCGCTGCAGCGGCTGGCGACGTTCATCGCCGCCGAATCATCCGCCGCAGCAAAATGACCGTCGCTGCACCGTGCGTCGCCACGACTGTGAGAAACGGCGCCGGCAGAAGCGGGCCCGCAAACGTCGCAAAAACGGATGTCTGAAAAGTCCACAGATTCCCCGTTGCGGCGTAATACTCGCGACCATCGAGCAGCGCAGTCACCGGTCCGATGCTCTCGAGCAGCCCGAGCAGCAGCTCAATTGCAGCAGCAAACAACGACCAGCTTCCCGAGCGCACAATCGGGCCGAACAACTGCCTCGCCATCGCAAACCCCAGCGCCGTCGCCAGCGGCAGACCAAGGGTAAGCACAGCCGCAAATACTGCCGTGCCAAATTCCGCCTGACCGACGGACGCAGCGGACTCGGCAATCCACAGCGCGACAGCAGCCGACAGCACGGCCGTAAAAATTATGATGCACAGCCCGACGAAAATTTCGACGACATCGACGCCGCCGAGCAGCAGAACCAGCCCGTAAAACGGTGCGACGATGGAGACGAACAACATGCTGCACATCAGCGCCGCCGAAAATTTCGTCAGGATGATTTGGCGTACGTCAAGCAGCGCAGATCGCAGCAGCAGCAGCGTACCAGTCTCCCTTTCGCAGGCAACCCGTCGAGCCAGCACGTGCGGAACAAACCATGCCACGAATAAGATTTGCAGGATGCTTAAAAACTCAAACAACGTCGGCCCGGCGCCGCCGGAACGGCCTGCCCGGCGCAGCAGGCTGGCGGAGCCGTAGGCGTAAAACAGAAATGCAGCCGCAGCTGCGACGATGAACGACGCAGCGAACAATATTTGCGACCGTCGATCTCGTGCATACGCCACAAGCTCCTTACGAAACAGTGGCCAAAGCGTCACGAGAATCGCGAACGCAATATTTTTCATATGAATTCCCTCTCAAGTACTCCCCCCCCGTCGGGGGGGAGGGTAAATGTAATCACTTGAACAGCACTATGCATCAAAGAACGCAGCAACGCGGATGCGTCAAGATACGTCGATGCAAACACGATCCGCATTTCCTTATATGGACTCAGCGCATCCGGCGGGTCGACACAGCTCACATCGACTACGCCGTGAGCGGCACGCAGCATGTTTTCCGCCACGCGCGCGTCGCCGAGAAAGCGCACGGAGATAGTGCGCTCGGCGCGGCAATCTTCGACGCTTTCCACGGCTGTGACGACGCCGTCCTGCATGTGCACGATGGAAGAAACGAGATCACGCACATCGACCGCGGCCGCAGCCGTCAGCAGAACAACTTTGCCGGCAGCGCACAGATCCTGCACGAGGCCGCGAAAATCCACGCGCGCGCGCGGATCTAGGCCGCGCAACGGTTCGTCCAGCAGCAGAACCGCAGGGTTGTTCACGAGCGCACGCGCCATGCCAAGACGACGGCGCATGCCCGGCGTGAGGTCGTCCACCGCCGTTTCGCTGCACGATTGCAGATCAACCAGCGCGAGCAAATCTGTGATGAGCTGCGCGCGATCTGCGGCGGGCACACCGAAGCATGCGGCGTGGAAGCGCAGAAATTCCGCGCAGGTGAAATACGGGTCGGACACGTCCTCGGGCGGCAGATAGCCGACCTGAGCGGCAACGGCTGTGGGGTTCGCAGCCGCCGAGATGCCTCCCACGCGCGCATCGCCCGAAGACGACGGCGTCAGGCCGGCGATGAGCCGCAGCAGCGTGCTCTTGCCTGCTCCGGGAGGGCCGACGAGGCCGACCGCCGTGCCGGCCGCGATGAAAAGGCTGACTCCGTCGACGGCTGGGCGACCCCCATAGCGACGACAGACCTGGGAGAGTTCGATCATAGAACCTCCGTTTCTTTCTGCATATATCCCCGGCGCAGAAATGCGCTCAGGCTCCTCCGGATGCGGCGATGGTGCGACGAATGCCCTCTTCAAGCGAGACCTGCGGCGCATACCCGAGACGCTCGCGCGCGCGTTCGAGCGCCGCGCACAAATGCGATACGCCGCCGCTTTCCGCAGTGACGCGCAGCGGGGTGAGCTCGCGCCCGAGCACGCGGCCGACGGTCGCAACCAGATCGTTGATGCTGGTCGGCACGCCGCTGCCGATATTGATCACCAGACGATTGACATGGGGAGCGACGGCGGCGGACGTCAGCGCACGAACGACGTCGTCCACGTAAACGAAATCGCGCCGCTGACGGCCGTCGCTGTGCACGATAATCGATCCGCCGCCGAGCGCCTGGCGAAGCAAGGCAGGCACGACGGGAGGGTGCGACGGTCGCAGCGACTGACCAGGGCCGTAGGCATTGAATATTCGCAAAATGACCGTGTCGATGCCCCACAGCGCGCCGATCGTATTCACGTAGTACTCGGCGGCCAGCTTGCTGACTGCGTACGGCGAAGCTGGGTGCGGCGTGGCGAGCTCGTCGACGGCGGCGCCGCCCTGTTCGCCATACACCGCCCCCGACGATGCAAACACGATGCGGCGCACGCCAGCGTCGCGCGCTGCCTGAATCAGCGAGACCGTGCCGCCGACGTTCGTGGCGTTGTAGTCGCGCGGGTAAAGCACCGATTCGGAGACGCTGACGCGCGCCGCCAGGTGAAAGGCGCAATCAACGCCCTGCAGCAGCGTCCATAATTTCGGCACGTCATTGACGTCACCGCGAGTAAATAGCACAGAAGAGTGCAGACGACTGCGATCACCGGCACTTTCGTCATCGAGCACGCGCACGATATGGCCGCTTTCAACGAGACGATTGGCAAGTGCGGAGCCGAGAAAACCAGCGCCACCGGTGATGAGGAATTTCATCGCAGATTCATCCAGGCGGCCACGACAATGTGCGGCCGCCAAGCAGATGCAGGTGAATATGTGCCACCGATTGGCCAGCGTCGCCATTGGTATTCATGACGAGACGATATCCCGATTGATCGATGCCCAGCTCACGGGCAATGCGCTGCGCCGTAAGAAAAAGTCGTCCGAGCAGCGCCTGATCCTCCGCTGAGGCATCGTTGAGCGTCGGAATGACACGATTCGGCACGATCAGCACGTGCACAGGCGCGACCGGATGAACATCATGAAACGCAGTGATTTCTTCATCCTGATAAACGATCGCAGCTGGGATTTCCCGTCGCGCGATACGGGCGAAGAGAGAGTCGGTGGTCATGCAGGTCATAAGTGTATACGATTGCCGACGGGTGCATCCGGCGTTTGGGGCGAAAATGTTTGTGCGCGAAATCCTGGCGGAGAGGGGCGGCCGAGCACCGCATGTGTCTGCGCTGACAAGCAATCGAGGTCCGCATCGACGCATCGGGCACGTGAGCAGACGTCGTGGAAAGATCCAAATCGAACGACAGTCGATCTCCCAAAAAGCCCGCGTCTCCGCCTTCTCCGCGCCCTCTGTTGAAATTCACCCCAAACTGCGGATGCATCCTGACTGCCTGTTGCCCGCTGCCCTCTTGTAAGCGCTCTCCACGGCGATTTTTCCCGGATTTCAGGGCCTTCAAGGGCTGTTTCGCACATGCAGTGCGAAGGCGTTCGCACCCCATAGCACTCTCTCTGAGACTTTGCTAATTTATCTTGACAGTCACGCAGGGGGTGTGCTAGCATCACTGCTGCGTTAGCACTCATTTTATTTAGTGCCAGCGCCAGCACGAAAATTCGGCGCCAGAAGCGCTGGGGCGTGCAAAAGCAAAAACATTTGCGATTGGAGGCGATTGAAATGGCAAAAAAAGTTGAAGCGACGAAGTTGAACATTCGCCCGCTCGGGGACCGTGTCGTGGTCCAGGCGGTTGAAGAAGACGAAGTGACGTTCGCGGGCGGCAAGCTCGTGCTGCCGGAGACGGCCAAGGAAAAGCCGCAGAAGGGCGTGATCCTGGCGGTCGGCACTGGCCGCAAGGATGACACCGGCAAGCTGATCACGATGGACGTGGAAGTCGGTCAGCACGTGCTGTACGCAAAGTACGCCGGCACAGAAGTCAAGGTCGACGGCAGCAAGTATCTGATCCTGAAGGAATCGGACATCCTGGCAATTGTTGAATAGGACAGTGACTGAAGCCTGAATCGACTGAATCCGCGACGCGCGATCCGTAACATACGCCAGCAACTTTTACTTTTGCAGGCGTCTTGCAGGCATGTTGCAGGCATACGGTGATGGTCAAAAGATTTCGATGCAGGGCAAAACAGTTTAAGGGACAGAGCTAAAAAAATGGCCAAGCAACTTATTTTTAACGAAGAAGCACGCCGTAAGCTGAAGAACGGCGTGGACATCCTCGCCGCCGCGGTGGCGACGACGCTCGGCCCGAAGGGCCGCAACGTTGCGCTGGACAAAAAGTACGGCGCCCCGACGGTCACGCACGACGGCGTGACGGTTGCCAAGGAAATCGAGCTGGCGGACCCGTTCGAGAACATGGGCGCTCAGCTTCTGAAGGAAGCGGCGACCAAGACGAACGACATCGCCGGTGACGGCACCACGACGGCAACCGTTCTGGCGCAGATCATCGTGCACGAGGGCCTCAAGAACGTGGCCGCTGGCGCGAACCCGATGCTGATCAAGAGCGGCCTCGAGGCTGGCGTTGCAGCGGTGGTCAAGGCGCTGAAGAGCATGGCCGTCGAGGTCAGCAAGCACGACCAGATCAAGCAGGTCGCCTCGATTTCAGCGCAGGACGAAGATATCGGCACGCTTATCGCCGACGTGATGGACAAGGTCGGCAAGGACGGCGTCATCACGGTGGAAGAGAGCAAGTCGCTCAACTTCGAAACCGAGTACGTCGAGGGCATGGAATTCGATCGCGGCTATTTGTCGCCGTATTTCATCACGTCACCCGAGACGATGTCAGCTGAGATCAAGGATGCGCAAATCCTGATCTACGACAAGAAGATCAGCGCAGCGCAGGACATCATCCCGCTGCTCGAAAAGCTGGTCCAGCGCGGCAAGCGCGACCTGGTGATCGTCGCCGAAGACGTCGACGGCGAGGCACTGGCGACGCTGGTGCTGAACAAGCTGCGCGGCATGCTGAACGTACTCGCGGTGAAGGCGCCGGGCTTCGGCGATCGCCGCAAGGCCATGCTGCAGGACATTGCGATCCTGACGGGCGCGACGGTCATCACCGAAGAACTCGGTCGCAAGCTGGAAGGCGCGACGCTCGAGGACCTCGGCCAGGCTGCACGCGTGGTTTCGACGAAGGACGACACCACCATCATTGACGGCTCAGGCAATGACAAGGCGATCAAGGCGCGCATCGAAGAGATCCGCAACGAGATCGACAAGAGCACCAGCGACTATGACAAGGAAAAGCTGAACGAGCGCCTGGCCAAGCTGGCCGGCGGCGTCGCGGTTATTCGTGTCGGTGCTGCGACCGAGACCGAGCTGAAGGAAAAGAAGCACCGCGTGGAAGATGCTCTGTCAGCCGCGCGCGCCGCAGTTGAAGAAGGCATCGTCCCCGGCGGCGGCGTCGCTCTGATCCACGCCGCGAAGGCGCTCGACAGCGTCAAGCTCGATCAGCCGGACGCGCAGGTGGGTGTGAACATCCTCAAGCGCGCGCTCGAAGAGCCGATGCGCCGCATCGTCGGCAATGCCGGCCAGGACGGCAGCGTCGTGGTGCAGCAGGTCCGCTCGATCGGCAAAGAGAAGAAGTACATGGGCTACGACGTGATGACGGGCGAGTACATCGACATGATCAAGGGCGGCATCACCGACCCGGTCAAGGTGACGAAGGGCGCTCTGCAGAACGCCGCCTCGATCGCCGCGATGATCCTCACCACCGAGGCTCTGATCACGGACATCCCCGAGAAGGAAAAGTCTGCTCCGATGCCCCCCGGCGGTGGCATGGGCGGCGACTTCTAGGCTGGCAGAGGCTGACTCTGGCAGACAAGCGAACCCGGCTTCTAAGAAGCCGGGTTTGTTTTTACGTAACTACTCAGGCCTAAATCAGTATTTCCCGCGAATCGCGCTATTCCTTCCCCCGAAGGGGGAAGGAATAGCGCGTTTCGCGTTGGAAAAATGGATGGCCTGAGTAGTTACGTTTTTACATATAGCGTGCGCATGCTGCGCAGCGCTCCCATTTCGCGCCGCCAGTCCTGCTGTTCGTGCACAAGCCGCATGCGCGGGAATCGCTCCAGCAGCGCCGCCAGCGCCGCAGGAGCCTCGATGCGCGCCAGCGGTGCGCCGAGGCAGAAATGAATCCCCCGCCCAAATCCGATGTGCGGATTCGGGCTGCGCGTAATGTCGAAACGATCCGGCTCAGCGAATACCTCGGGATCGCGATTGGCTGCGCCGATCACCTGCATCACAAACTGCCCCCGGCGCAAGTGCTGGCCGTTCAGATCCACGTCTTCCCCCACGATGCGCCGATTGCGCTGCAACGACGTGTCGTAGCGCAGCATCTCCTCGACCGCCGTGCCCATCAGGCTCGGATTCTCGCGCAGCATTTCCATCTGCCCGGGATTCTTCAACAATGCCAACTGCCCATTGGCAATCAGGTTCGTCGTGGTTTCATGCCCGGCCACCAGCAGCGTCACGCATGTCGCCAGCAGCTCCTCTTCGCTCAGCCGGTCACCCTGATCTTCCGCCTGCACCAGCGCCGTCACAAGATCGTCACGCGGGTCTGCGCGGCGCTGCGCGAATAGTTCCTCCAGCGCAGCGCGGAACTCGAACAGCGCCCGCTGCGAAATGCGCATCTCATCCAGCGTCGCCCGGCCGCTCGACTGAAAGCGCATCACTTCGTCCGACCAGCGCTTGAACAACGGCCCCATCTCCGCCGGCACTCCGAGCATCTGCGCAATCACCAGCACCGGCAGCGGATTCGCCAGGTCGCGCACCACGTCGATTTCGTCGCGGCCGGCGCACTCATCCAACAGCCGCGCCACGATCTCCGCCACAGGCGCGCGCATCGCATCCAGCGCACGCGGGGCGAATGCCTTCTGCACCAGCGCGCGCAGGCGCGTGTGATCCGGCGGGTCCGCCCCAATGATTCCGTGCATAAAGTGCCGGCGCATCGGCGCGAATTCGGCATGCACTTCAGCTGGCAGCGCATCGAACACCGGTTCGAAACGACCACCATTTCGAAAATGCTGCGGGTCGCTGAACGTGCGCAACACGTCTTCATAGCGCGTCACCACCCATCCGTTCATGTGCGCGCTCCAGAATACCGGCGCCTCTTCACGCAGCCGCCGATAAGTCGGATATGGGTCGTCGATCAAGGCCGAATCTGCGAGGAGGGAGTCGAGGGGATGCATGGTGGTAGTAGATAGTAATGGTGGATAGCAGATAGTGATAGTGAATCGTTGTGCGAGTGCACTTTTTACTATGACTATCCACTATCCACTATCGACTATCACTATCGACTATCACTATCCACTATCCACTCACTGATGCACAATCCTCCCCAATGACCACCCCCAACCCCTTCCTCACGGACCTGCTGGCGCAGCCCGCCGCCCTGCACGACGCCGTCACCCACTTCGACCCGGCGCTGCTTGCCAATCTGCACATCGAGAAATACGACCGCATCGTCATCACCGCCATGGGCGGCTCGCATTTCGCCGGCGTGCCGGCATGGTTGTCGCTGGTGCACGCCGGCCTGCCAGTCTGGCACGTCGACGCCAGCGAGCTTCTGCACGACGCCGCCGGCCTCGTCGGAAAGCGCACGCTGCTGTGGATGGTCTCGCAGTCCGGCCGGAGCGCCGAAATCGTGGCGCTGCTCGACAAAGTGCAGCCCGCACACCTGCTGGCCCTCACCAACGACCCGATCAGTCCGCTCGCCGCGCGCGCCGACCACGTGCAGCTCATGCACGCCGGCGTCGAAGCGGTGGTTTCGACGAAGACCTACCTGAACACGCTGGCGCTCACGCAACTGATGGCGCTGCAGATGGCCGGCCTGCCGACCGACGGCGCGCGCGCGGAATTGCATGCTGCCGCGGATGCCGTCGAGTCGTATCTCGGCGAATTCCTTCAGCACCAGCGCAGCCTAGGCGCGCGCGTCGGCGTGCCGGAGCGCCTTTTCCTGCTCGGCCGCGGCGCATCGATGGCCGCCGTCGACGCCGGCGCGCTGGTGCTGAAGGAAGCGGCGAAGATCAACGCCGCCGGCATGAGCGGCCCGCAGTTCCGCCACGGCCCGTTCGAGATGGCCGACGAACGCGTCACCGCCCTGGTGCTGGCCGGCGAAGGCCCCACCGTCGAGCTGCAGCGCCGCCTCGTCGCCGACCTGCGCGGCATCGGCGCCACGGCGCTGCTCGTCGGCTCCAGCCCGGACGCCGACCTGCCCCATCCACCCGCGACCGGCGCCGGCCTGCCGATCGCCGAGATCCTGCCCTTCCAGCTGCTGACGTTCCCGATCTGCGCCGCCACCGGCTTCGTCGCCGGCCAGTTCCGGCACTCGACGAAAGTAACGACGGCGCTGTAAGGACGGCCGACCACAGACCGCAGACGGCCGTCTGTGGTCCTTCTTCCAGCGGCCGTCGGTCGTCGGCCGTCGGCCTCCACTCCCGCGTCCCGAGGCGCGTGAGCACAAGCGCGCCGAGGCCGAGCGAGACGAACGCGAATCCGAACAGGTTGCCGATGAGCGGAATGGCGCCGAGCAGCGCCATGATCAGCGAGCCAACGGCGACCTGCCCGGTCGGCGTCCAGCCCGCACGATCGAGGGCGCGCGCAACCTCGGCGCCGATGATGCGAGCCGTCACCGTCCAGCTCAGGCCGATCGCAGCGGTGGCGATCAATGGGTTGGTGCACAACGTGACGATAAGCACCAGCGACACGATCAACGCGATCACCCCGGCGATCAGCGAAAATGCGCCGACGCCGCCGACGAACAGCGGCTGCGCGCGCGCCACGTCCGCCGCGCGATCGATGTTGCGCGGCAGCAGCGCCCACACGATCAGCGCAAGCAGCGTGATCAGCAGCGAGCCAGGGAAGACCTTCCACAAGTCGCTGCCGTCTCCCATCCAGCGCATCCGCGTATCGTTCGTCCACGAGCGCAGCGGTTCCGGCACGAGAAACGGCATCGGAGTCGCCAGCGGTGCAAGCGGCCCCGGCAGAATCCACTCGCCGCGCTCGCCCTCCTCCGCGCCCTCTTCGACCAGACGCCCGCCGCCGATGTGCAGTGATCGGCCTTCGATCTTCGCTGACTCACTCATTTGGACTGCGCCGCCGAAGTGCGCCAGATCACCCGTGACGCGGCCGGCGATGTTCAGATTTCCACCGAACACAGCCACGTCGCCTTCGACCACGCTGCCGCGTTCGAGCGACACATCTCCACCGAAGACGGCAAGGTCGCCGCGCAGCGTCTCGTTGCTGCGCAGGACGAAGCTCTCGCCGAACATCGCGCGATCGCCGCGCCAGATGCGCCGGTCATCGGCGAAATCATCGGCCGTGGCGCGCGGCGTCACCGTCGGTGCAGGAGGAGTCGCAGTTTGTGCAACTACCGGCTGCGTCCATGCGATGACTGCCACCGCCGTCATCGCGGCGAAGACAAGTTTCGAATTCATGACACCCTCCAAAAACCAAGCACGGCATCGCCGCACGACGCAGCACCACCGTCCTCGACGACCATAGAAATCGAACTGCCGAAGAGTCGTCCATGTGAAATGCTCCGGCATGCATCGAGATGCACATCGAGATAGTCGTTCTGCTGCATGGATTCTTCGGCAAGTCGGCGTCGTCGTCACGACGGGCCTCGGTTGAGATTTCCTGCATCCGTGATAATCCTGCCCGTGCCCACCCAAGAAACCAGGCCAGTCCCACTCGACACGATGCGCA
>CAXNFZ010000028.1:0-17434 GCA_964201495.1 Chloroflexota bacterium
ACACGCCATCGCCCGCCCCCGAAGGGGGCGGGCGATGGCGTGTTTCGCGGATACCAATTGGGCTTTGCGCACTCCCGATTTTTCGGCGATGGAATTCAGACTTCTTTGCGTTCTTCGCGGCTTCGCGTGAGGAAAATCTGCTGGCGACACCGTTACGGATCCATGGAGCCACGGAGTAGGCGAAGCGTCCCGCGTGCTACACTCGCGCGCGCCACTATGGTTCAAACATTCGACAGTGACGGGCGCCTTGTCGCACAGCACGCCGGCATGGCCGACGCGTCCGCTGCGCTGGAGCAGGGTGCGTACACGACCTTCCGCACATACCGACGAAACCGCGTGCTGCGTTTGTCGCAGCACCTGCGACGACTCGAAGAGTCGTTGACCCTGATGAACGGATTGCCGGCGGCGTCGATCGACGATGTGCGCGTCCGCCGCGCCATCGCATCAATATTGACGCAGACCGGGTATGCCGAAACACGATTTCGGTTGACTTACGCCAGCAGCGGTGTGTTCATCAGTGTGGAATCGTTCACCCCGTACGGCCCTGAGCTTTTCGAGCAGGGCGTGCGCTGCACGAGCGTGTCGCTGCATCGCGACAATCCGCATGCCAAGAGCACGACGTTTATTTCGTCAGCGGCGCAGGCGTATAAGCAGCTGCCGGCGGGTGTGCATGAAGGCCTGATGCTGGCGCAGGACGGCACAATTCTTGAGGGCTTGTCGAGCAATTTTTTTGCCGTGACGATGTTGCCTGTCAGCAGCGAGGAAGTGGACGGTGGTGTGCCTGTGCTGCGCACGGAAGAAGCGCGTGTGCTGATTGGTGTGACGCGCTCGCTGGTGCTCGAGGTGGCGCGGGGTGTGCTGCCGGTGACGCCGGTGGCGGTGCGCTACGTCGACCTGCCGCGCGTGAACGAATGCTTTATCACGAGTGTGTCGCGGGAGATCATGCCCGTCGTGCAGATCGACGAGCGCGTCATCGGTGAAGGTGTTCCGGGACCCATCACGCGTGAGCTGATGCGAAGGTTCGCCGAACTCGTCGCGCGCGAGGCGGAGCCGATCGATGGGTAACGTCGCTTCTCCGCTGATTTCGATCGTGGCGCTGCGTACGGCAATTACGGCAGTAATTCGTGCGCCGATGCCTTTCCTGGCGGCCATCGCTGCTGCGTTCGGCGCATCGGCGGCGAGCGTCGGCTGGCTGGGTCTGGCATTTTCGTTTGCAGGAGTGCTGAGCCCATTCGCCGGCGTGCTGGAAGCGCGGCTGGGGCGGCGTGGTGCGACGATCGTTTCGATGGGGCTGTTCGTCGTAGTGTGTGCGGCGCTGCCGTGGGCGCCGAATCTGACGGTGGCAGCGATCGGCTTCGTGCTGCTGGGAGTGGCCAAGGCAGTGTTCGAGCCGCAGACGCTGGCTTTCCTTAGTGAAATCGTGCCCTTCGAGCGACGTGGGATGGCCATCGGCCTGACCGAGCTGTCATGGGCGCTGTCCTGGATTATTGGAGCGCCGCTGATGGGCTGGTTTGTCGATCTCGGGCGCTGGTGGCTCTTGTTCGTGGTGATGGGCGTCGCCGTGGCGGTGTTCACCGTGAACTTCCTGCGCATGATGAATGCGCATCCGAACGGCCGGCAGACGCACACGAGTGTATTCACGCTAGACGGCGTGCGGGCGGTTTTGAGGAGCGGATCAGCTCGCCGTATGCTTTTGTACAGCGTGTTGATATCGGCGCCGGCGCAGCTGACCACGCTCATCTACGGCCCGTGGATGCAGGAGCAGTTCGCCCTGACGCCGACGCTGCTTGGAATCACGTCGGTGGTGATCGGTATAGCAGATCTGTTTGCGGAACTGGCTTCGGCGGTGTTTATCGACCGACTCGGCAAGCGCACGTCGCTGAACGTGAGCACTGCTCTTTACGGGGCGTCGCTCATTGCATTCTGGCTGCTGGCTGGGAACTTCGTCGGGGCGCTCGTGGGCCTGTTCCTGGTGTTCTTCTTCTTCGAATTCGCGCTGGTGACGTCGCTGGCCGTGCACACGGAAATGGTTCCGAGCGCACGTGCGACCATGGCCGGGTTCGTGGCAGGATCACACAGCGTCAGCCGAATGCTCGCGTCGCTGACCGCACTGCCGCTTTTTCTTGCCGGGCAGCTGGCGACGCCGATGCTGATCAGCGCCGGCCTGATTCTTGCGGCGACTGTGGTGGGAATCAGGCTGACGGCTGAAACTTCAATGCGACTAAAGGACGGACGCTGACGGCAGATCAGCGTCCGAAAAATGTGCGGCGCAGTTCGGCGATCTTGTCGCGCTTGGCGACGAGAATCTGAGCGCCATCGGGGGTGGTTGCGAAACTCGTGTAGGTCTGATCGAGAACTGCGCTGTTGATGCTGCTGCGATCAATTTTCATGGCGAGCACTGCGAGCTGCTGCATTTGGTCAAGAGTGAGATCTGTTTTGACCGAGGTTCCGAAATCGGCAATCAGGTCAGGGGCGCTCCAGAGCATCGAGGCAAAGGTGCGCGGATCCTGCAGACGATCGCGGATTGCCAGGATTACCTGCTGCTGGCGGCGGGCGCGGCCGAAATCGCCGTTCGAGTCGTGGCGTGTGCGCGCGTACTTCAGGGCAGTGGCGCCGTCGAGTGTGTGCGTGCCCTTGGCAATTTCGAAGACCTCGGTGCCGTAGTCTTCGGTTGGGTAATCCTCGTCGCGGATGTCCTCCTGGACTTCGATCTCGATGCCGCCCATGCGGTCGATCACACTTTCGAAGACGGAGAAGTTGAGCCGTGCGTAATGATGGATGCGGACGCCAAGCACGCCTTCGACCGTTTTGCGCGCGAGCTGCGGCCCGCCGCCGCCCGGGTAGTTGTCGCTGTCTCCGATCGCGTTGGCGGTGTTGATGCGATTGTTCTTGTAGCCCGGAATCGGGACCCACAGGTCACGTGGAATCGACAGCATGCCGGCCTGCATGGAAGCCGGATCGATCGTGAGCACCAGCATCGTGTCCGTGCGAAAGACCTTCTCCGGATCGTTGATGCGCTGGTCGATGCCCATGAGCAGGATATTGAGGCGTTCCTTGCCGTTCCATGGTTGTGGGATGGCGTAATTGTCGCTGCCGGGCGTTGCTTCAGACGTGAGCAGTGCGGCAGGTACCGTGGCCGTCGGGATGATTTCGGCAATGAACGTGGCCTGATTGGCAACGTAGTTCAGCCAATAGCGGTACGTATAGACACTGACTCCTACGCTGGAGATCAACAGCGCAGTCATCAGTGCAAGCCAGGGAATCCAGCGGCTCTTCAACATCGAAAGTCAATATACCAGCGCTGGGAGGGGGCATCTGCAGTTTGGGGTGAATGTATTTCTCACGCGAAGCCGCAAAGAACGCGAAGAAGCAGGCGTTCCGTCACCGAGGAACTAAAGCCCCTACCGCTATGAAAAAGCTTATTGCTTTGCATTCTTCGCGACTTCGCGTGAGACCAGTCGTGCATCTATTTCTTCGACACCTGCTGCCGACCGCGAATGCATTCTTTGCATGGGCCGGTGTCGTGCGAGCCTGCACGATGCTTTGCGGCGCACGGACTAAGTTCCTGTCCATAAGTTTTGTCTGGCAGATTCGCCTCCCCCGCAAAGCGGGGGAGGCGAATCTGCCGCCAGAACTTTTGGCGACTCACTTAGGACATTGCAGCCACGCGCTTCCATGCGCGTTTCGCGGCCTTCTCGGCTTCCGCGGCGACGGCTGCTTCGTCGACGAAGAGCAGCCGGCGATCGGCCATCAGCACCGTGCCGTCGCTGATCGTATGGGTGACCATGCCGCCGCTCATGCCGAAGAGCATGTGCCACGGCAGGTTGCCCGCGGTGAGCGGGGTGAACGGCGTGTAATCCATCAGGATCACGTCAGCGCGGGCGCCGGCTTCGAGCGTGCCGATCTTCAGGTCCGGCCAGAACATCTGCGCGATGGTGCGATTGTGTCCGTAGACCATGCCGACGATTTTGTCTGCACCCATGGCGCGCGGGTCGCGAGCATTGAGCTTGTGCAGCATGTCGCAGGCTTTCATTTCGGCGAAGGCGTCGTTGCTGAAGCCGTCGTTGCCGAGTCCGACGGTGATGCCGGCCTTGAGCATGCGTTCGACGGGTGCGACGCCGACGCCGTTGTTCATATTGCTGCGCGGCTGATGCATGACCTTGGCGCGGCGTTTGGCGATAAGTTTCATTTCGGCGTCGTCGATGTGAATGCAGTGCGCGAGCATCGAGCGATCGTTGAGCGCGCCGAGTGCATCGAGGCGCTGGACGACGCGCACGCCGTGCTTCTTGAGGCAGAGCGCTTCGTCCGCGGCGTCTTCAGCGACATGGATGTGCAGGGGAATGCCGAGGCGTTCGGCTTCGGTGGCGCAGATGCGCAGCGTGTCATCGGAGACGGTGAACGACGCGTGTACGCCGATCGCTGCGGCGAGCCTGGTGAGGCCGCGGGCGTTCTCGGCGTTGGCGATGTTCTCGGCGATGCCCTGTTGCGCGCCGTCCAGGCCGTTGCGATCGGTGACCTCGTAGCACAGCGCTGCGCGCAGCCCGGTTTGCGTCGCTGCGCTGCTGATGGCGGAGAGCGAGCCCTTGATCGCATTCGGGCTGGCATGGTGATCGATCAGCGTAGTGGTGCCGTTTTTGATCGCGTCGATCATGCAGACGAGCGCTGAACTTTGCACGCCGTCGCGGTCGAGCGCACGATCAAGCTTCCACCAGAGCTTTTTGAGCACCTCGACGAAATTCTTCGCTGGTGCGCCGGGGATGGCCATACCGCGCGCGAACGCGCCGTAGAAGTGCGTGTGGGCGCAGATGTTTCCTGGGAGGATGAACCGGCTGGCGGCGTCGATGCGCTCGGTAATGCGCTCGGCGAACTTTTTCTCGATTTCCCTGGTCGAGCCGACAGCGACGATTACCGCACCATCGATGAGGACAGCGCCGTTCGGGATCACGGTCAGGGGGACGGACATCGGGAGCACGGTGCCATTGTGAATGAGAAGCATGGGGGAAATAGTATTTCAGATTTCGTAACTACTCAGGCCCAAATCAATATTTCCTGCGAAACGCGCTATTCCTTCCCCCCTTGGGGGAAGGAATAGCGCGTTTCACGTTGGAAAACTGGCTGGCCTGACTAAGTTCCTGTCCATAAGTTTTGTCCGGCAGATTCGCCTCCCCCGCTTTGCGGGGGAGGCGAATCTGCCGCCAGAACTTTTGGCGACTCACTTAGTTACCAGATTTCAGATTTCAGATTTCCCAGTCTTCAGCGTCCATCAGGCGAGTGAGATGGCGTGTCGGGCGATCGACGAGATCACTGAGTTCGAGTGCCTGGAGCAGGCGTTCGCCGGTTGTCTGAATAAACGTAAAGCGGCGCCAGCGCAGCGACGGCACTGGGCGCGGCAGGCGCTGCAGCGGGCCAATCTGCATCTTGTAGTAGAGATCCTGCGCGCGCGGGTGCGTGGGATCTTCTGGAAAGAGGTCGAGGCGACGAACGAGCTCATGACCGCGGACTTTCGCCCATTCGTGTACCGCCCAGCGTTCATCGCCGTAGGCGGACGTCAGATAGAACGCCAGCGCTTCGGCCATGAAATCGGGCGGTGCATGGCGCACTGGGATACGAAACCAATGATCCCAGCGCGCGATTTCCAGATCACGCGGGTGGTTGACGATGCATACCAGCACCCGTGCGTCTGGTTCGAGTTCGGAGAATTCGAAATAGCCCATGCTGCGACTGTACGCACACATGTGTCGCATGGCGCTGACGCTGGCTGACGGCGTCGTCAGGTTGTCTTCCCCGTTCAACTGCGTCTTTGCCGGGAGTTATCGCAGCGGATGCGCCCTATCGCAGCAGCGTAGTTGCCCCGGCATCGACGCTGAAGAACATGCCGGTGACCTGCGTGGACTCGTCAGAGGCGAGGTAGACGCATGCGTAGGCGGTGTCGTCCGGCGTCTGATAGCGACCGAGGCGCAGCGTGGGCCCGATGCGCTGCATGTCGGCGGGGGTGCGGCCCTCATTTAACTGCGTGGTGATTTCCGTTTCCGTGAGCACCCATCCTGGACTGACGACATTAAATCGTATACGATCTGGAGAATATGCATTTGCCAGCGTCGTCGTCAGGTTGATCAGGCCGCCTTTGGCGACGCCGTAGGCGACGAGGGTGGGGATGGCTTGAATGCTATTGGGTGAGCCGATGCTGATGACGCTGCCGCTGCCGGCCTTCTGCATGAAGGGCACAGCGTGTTTGGCGCAGAGAAACGCGCTGCGCAGATTGACGTTCAGCACCTCGTTCCAGAAGTCGACGGTAGTGTCTTCCAGCGTGGCGCGCGGGAACCAGCCGGCGTTGTTGACCAGCACATTGAGCGAGCCGAATTCTGTGACGGCGCGCTGCATGAGGGCGGCGCAGTCGTTTTCTGATGTGACGTCGCAGTGTTGAAAAACGACGCGGCCGCCAGCGGCGCGCAGTTCGGCAGCAGCGGCTTCACCCTGCGCATCTTTGATGTCGCCGATGACAACGGCAGCGCCTTCGCGGGCCATCATCGCGGCGATGCCGCGGCCGATGCCGCCGGCGGCTCCGGTGATGACGGCGACTTTGTTCAGCAGTCTGTTCATGGTCATTTACTGAGTGGATAGTGGATAGTGATAGTGGATAGTGGATAGTGGATAGTGGATAGTGGATAGTGGATTGCAGAACACAGGGTGTACCTGACATCATCAATTTCACTAAGCACTATCTACTATCACTATCTACTATCACTAAGCACTATCACTTTCTTCTATCACTCTCCCCGCAGCGCCTCGAGCTTGCGGTTCACGTCGTGGATCTTCGCCTGATGGCTGAGCCACCATTCCGGATCGAGCTGCGCGTTGAGTTCGTCGACGGATTTGTTCTGCTGTTCGACCCAGGTGTAGTACTTCAGGTTGTGCCAGCGCTTGCGATTTTCCGGTGTGCCGTCCTGAACCCAGTCGATTTTCTGGTGGCGCAGGATGCCGCCGATGCGCGCGTGGACGCCGGCGGCGTCGAGGCCATGATGGGCATCCCAGTGTTCCATCACCGACTCATAGCGCTCGTTGTTGTCCGTGGCGGGAATCACGAGAACGTCGTGCTTGCCGAGGCCGTAGTGCTTCGCTGCTTTGATTGCGCCGAGCAGGTTGCACACGCCGCTGATACCGAAGATATTTTTCAGGCCGAGCGCTTGTTCCTCGGTGAGGCCATAGTCCTTCATCATGGTTTGCGTGCCGGCGTCGCGGGTGAACACGTGTGTGATGCGCAGGCATTCGACATCGTCGACGCAGGTGAGCAGGTCCATGTTTGTCACGTGATGAATCCAGGTGACGTGCTTGTCGCCGATGCCCTGAATTTCGTGGCTGCCGTAGCCGTTGTTGAACAGCGTCGGGCACTGCACCGGCTCGATGCCGATGATCTTGGCGTCGGGGAAAGCCTGCTTGATGCGGTCGCCGGCGGCGATGGTGCCGGCGCTGCCCATGGCGCTTGCGAATCCGGCGATGCCGCGCGTGCCGAGCTTCGCGCGCAGTTCGGCTTCCAGCTCGACGATCGTGTTGCCGGTGACGTGATAGTGGAACCGATAGTTCCCCATCTCGGAGAACTGATTCATGATGCGCACGGTGTCCGGCTGCTCGCGCATCAGGCGATTGCATTCGTCGTAAATTTCCTTGACGTTGCTTTCGCTGCCGTAGGTTTTCGTGTAGCCGGCGCCGTAGCCTTCGATCTTTTCGAAGCGCTCGCGGCTCATGCCTTCGGGCAGAATGACCTGGCTCTTGAAGCCGGCGCGCGGGCCGACCCACGAGCCGCCGATGCCGTAATTGCCGGTGCTGGGGAAGACAAGCGTGTGCTTGCCCGGCTCGATGTCGCCGTTGACGTACTTTTCGGCCATGACCGAATACGCCGGGCCGACCTTGTGGCTGCCCGTGGGGAAGTCCTTCGCCACCATGACCACGATCTGGCACGCCACGTTCGTCAGCGACTGCGGCATGACGAAATAGTTCGTGCCGCTGTGATCGGGCTTCTGCCAGTTGATGTTGAAATAGTTGACCGGATCGAGCGGATCATCGACACGTGCGGCGTCGGCACGTCGACGAATTTCCGGGTCGACCTTGTCCGGGTGAAGCAGTTCTTCGAATGTGGGAAATAGCACGTTGGGCATAGCGGGAGAGATTGTATGCCAACGAGGCGCGCAGTGGGTCCGGCGGTCCGGCGGTCCGGCGGGTTGCATCCGCAAACAGTCGCCGTCTGCGTCGGTGTGTCTCCCCGTCAGGGATGACACGACGATCGTGAAACAGCGTCAGACACAAGTAGACTCCGTCTCCAATGAGAAATTTAGTGGATCGAGCCGATGCAGCCAGTAGCGTCGTCGGTCATATCCGGTGGGGTGGCAGACTTGGCATGTCCGGAGTCGTGCGTGTGGCAGCCGTCTGGGGAGCGGCACTGCTGATCTGGGAGGGCGTCGTCCGCGCCGGTCTGGCTTCGGCGCTGTTCTTTCCTGCGCCGAGCAGCACGGCGGCGGCGCTTGCCGCCGAGGCAGCCTCCGGTGAACTGTGGACGAATCTCGCAGACAGTTTGCGGCGGCTGTGCATCGGAGTCGTCTGCGGCGGTGCGGCGGGGGCGGTGCTCGGGCTGCAGATGGGCTATGTGCCGTGGCTGCGCCGTTTGTGTCAGCCGTTCATCGCTGCGACGCAGCCGCTGCCGAAGCTGGCGTTGTTTCCGCTGATGCTGGTGATCTTCGGTCTCGGCGATGCATCGCTGCTGGCGCTGGCGGCGCTGGCGGCGTTCTTTCCGCTCGTCGTGAACGGCATGGCCGGCGTCGCGCAGATCGACCCGGCGCTGTGGGACGTGGCGGCGTCGTATGATGCGCGCGGCTGGTATCTGTTTCGGCGTGTGGTCGTGCCGTGTGCGCTGCCGATGCTTATGGCCGGGCTGCAGCTGTCGATCAACGCCGCATTTATCGTCGTCGTCGCTGTGGAGATGATATCTGCGCGCAGCGGACTGGGCGCGGCGATCTGGCTGTCGTGGCAGACGCTGCGGACGGAAGTGTTGTACGCGTATCTCGTCGTGATCGCCGTCTTCGGTTTGGGTCTGAACGGCATGCTTTCGGTGGCGTCGAATTCGTTGATTCCATGGCGCAGACAGCAGGGCCGTTGACGAATATTTCTGTGAAATGCAGCGACTCTTCGACGTCGTAATCACCCGCACGAATACCTAATCTGTAGGACGACGAACAGCGCGAATCCTGGATGATTCCTCTGAAGGTCAATCAATGAACACAAAACATTACAAATCGATTCATTCCGTCCTCACTGTCGCCATCGCCTGCGTGCTGCTTGCAGCGTGTGCGGCGCCGCGCACCGGTGCGAGCACGGCCCGCACGCTGCGCATAGCAGTGCTGCCATATTTGTCATTCGCCCCGTACTATTTGGCGGAGTCGGAGGGGTATTTCGCTGCGGAGAACCTGCAAGCCGAGTTCACGTCGTTCAAGAACACCTCGGATGCGCTGCCTGTTCTGATCAAGGGGGATCTCGAAATCGACAACGTATTTTCGATCGGCATTTTCAACGCAATCGTGCGCGGCGAGGCGGTGCGTGTGACGGCGAACAAGGCTGTGCTCGACCCGAACGCCTGCGTGGCGGACGGCTTCATCGCGCGCAGCGACGTTGCCGCGCGCATCGACAGTATGTCGGCTGACGAACTGAAGAAGCTGAAGTTCGGCGTGAACAAGGCGTGGATCGACACGTATTTTCTGGATCTGCTGCTGCGCGAGCGCGGCCTGAAGCTGTCGGATGTGTCGACCACGTTCATTGCCGACCCGGCGGCGCGCTCGGAGGCGGTGAAGAGCGGTGCGCTCGACGTGGCGTTCACGAGCGAGCCGTGGATCACGCGGGCGACGGAAGGCGGCGAGATCGCATTGTGGAAGTCCGCGGCATCGATCCGGCCGGGTTTTTCGCTCGGCATCGTGCTTTTTGGGCCGACGCTGCTGGATGCGAAGAACGAGGATGCCGCCGTGCGTTTCATGCGCGCGTATCTGAAGGGTGTGGCGCGCTATCGCGAAGGAAAGACGGACGCGAACATCACTGTGCTGTCGAAGGTGACCAAGCTCGACGCCGAACTTCTGAGGCGCATGTGCTGGCCGACGTTCACCGAAGACGGCAGCGTGGACGCCATGCAGATCAGCGAGTTCGCTGCGTGGGCGCACGCGCAGGGGTTGGCGGATCAGGCGCTTGGTCCGGACAAGATCTGGGAGCCGCGCTTCATCGAAGCGGCGAAGAAGTAGATTGTGGATTGAATGTCTATGAATCGAGCAATTCCTGCGCGCGCGGAGCGCGACCACGCAGCTGAATTCGATGATCTGGCGGCGGAATACGCCGGGGCGCTGGAACCGGACGTCGATGATGGGGCGCTGACGGGGCTGCGCGAGCTGGCGGCCGGCGGGCTGGTGCTGGACGTCGGCTGTGGGAGCGGCGCGCTGGTGGTGGGGCTGGCGGGCAGTGCGCGGCGCGTGGTGGGGCTGGACCTGTCGGAGGAGATGATCGCAGCGGCGCGGGTGCGGGCGCAGGGTGCGGGCAACGTGGATTTTCTGGCGGGGGACCTGGAGGCGCTGCCGTTCGAGAGGGAGAGCTTCGACATGGTGGTGAGCACGTACGCGCTGCACCACGTGGAGCAGGCGGCTGGGCTGGTGCGGCTGAAGGCGCTGGTGAAGCCGGGTGGCTGGCTCTATGTGCGGGACCCGGTGCTGCCGGACGGGCTGCGTTCGCGTGAATGGCACCATCGCTGGGAAGGGGCGCGGTATGCGCAGCGCATGCTGCGCGACCGGGGCGTTGCCGCGGCGTGGCGTGCGCTGCGCTTCACGCAGAGCGGAGAATGGATTCGGCATGTGAGTTCGGACGCGTTCTGGACGGAAGGGGGCGCGCGCCGTCAGTATGCGGAGCTGCTGCCGGGCGGGACGGTGCAGGGCGGCCGAGGCACGCTGTCTGTGTTGTGGCAAAAGCCGCGCGCGGCGGCGGTGCAAGCCGAGGGCGCGGCAGAGATTCGGCCGCTGCGAACATATTCTGGGCGGGTGCCGGCGAGCTACGCGGGGTTTCCGCGCGAGGCGATCGAAGGGTCTGTGCCGGCGCGCTTCGAGGAAATCGTGCGGCGATATGGCGCGCGGGAGGCGGTGCGGACGAAGCACGAATCGCTGACGTATGCCGAACTGAACGCGCGCGCGAACGGTGTGGCGCGGCGGGTGCTGGCGGAATGCGCGACGGGACGCGCTGTCGCGATGCTGATGGACCAGGACGATATGTTCGCGCCGGCGATGCTGGGAATTTTGAAGGCGGGGTGCGCGTACGTGGCGCTGGACCCGAGCGACCCTGCGGAGCGCTGGGAGCGCATCCTGACGCAGGTCGATGCGAGTGTGGTGATCACGACGGCGGTGCGGGCGCAGGAGCTGCGGCTGCCGTCGGGCGTGCGCGTGCTGGTGGCGGAGGAGATCGGGGCTGACGAAGAAAATCTGAACATCGCGATCGGGCCGGATGCGCTGGCGGCGATGTTCTTCACATCGGGCAGCACAGGCGAGCCGAAGGGCAGCGCGCGGGATCATCGGCTGTTCCTGCACACGACGTGGATGCACACGACGACGAACTTCGTCTCGCCGGAGGATCGGATCACGCTGCTGTTTTTTCTGGGGTTCGGCGCGTCGATGTGGAGCATTTTCGACGCGCTGCTGAACGGGGCGACGCTGTGTTCGATAAATCCGCGCGGTGTGGATCCACGGGCCGTGATCGAATGGATGCAGCGGGAAGGCATCACACAGCTTAATCCTTCGGTCACGTTGTATCGCAGCCTGGCAGAGACTGCGATCGAAGAGCAGGCAAAATTCCCTGCGCTGCGGCTGGGGGCGCTTGGGGGACAGACGCTCTACGGAAAAGACATTCGTACATTTCGAGCAGCGTTCGGTGTGGATGCCGTGTTGCTGTTCGAGCTGGGGAGCACGGAGACCGGTCTGATGACGCAAGGCTACTTCGA
Organism: Chloroflexota bacterium; assembly: GCA_964201495.1. Classification (GTDB taxonomy): domain Bacteria; phylum Chloroflexota; class Anaerolineae; order J036; family Brachytrichaceae; genus CANJQH01. The sequence continues at coordinate 12,008 of CAXNFZ010000028.1, forward strand.
TGCGCACACACCTGTGTCGGACGGAGTGGTCTCGGTCGGCTACGCAGTGGCAGACAAGGAATTGCTCATCGTCGACGAAGACGGCGCGGAAGTTGCAGCCGGCGAATACGGGCTGCTGGCGGTGCGCAGCCGCTATCTGAGCCTGGATGTCGGGCGGGACGAAAAGCAGGCGGAGCAGCACGCAGGGAATCTCGCAGGTGCGCGGGTTTTTCGAACGAGCGACCGCGCGCGGTTGCGTGCGGACGGCTGCCTGGAAATCGCCGGGCGACAGGATTCGATCGTGAAGGTGCGCGGGTATCGCGTGGACCTGGCGGCGATCGAGACGGTGCTGAACGCCCACCTGGACGTGCGCAATTCGGCGGTGGTGGCGCGCGCGGATGAGAGCGGCGAACGGCGGGTGGATGCCTACGTGGAATGGAAGGGTGCGCGGCGATTTCGCGTCGACGAGATGCGGGAATATCTGGCGGGGCGGCTGCCGATGTACATGGTGCCGGCGCGCATGGCTGCGGTGGAGAAGCTGCCGCTGGGGGCGAGCGGCAAGCTCGATCGCAGCGCGCTGCCGGCGATCGGGGGAGCGCGGCCGGAGCTGCGCGAGGCGTACATCGCGCCGCGCACCGAAACGGAGCGGATGATCGCCGAGATCTGGGCGGAAGTGCTGCAGCTGGAACGGGTGGGCGTGAACGATCGGTTCGGCGACCTGGGCGGCGACTCGATTCTGGCGGCGCTGGTGGGCGTGCGCGTGGCGAAGGCGCTCGCATTGCTGGGTGAGCTGTCGGAACTGCTGCGCTTCGAGACGGTGGCGGGGATGGCGGCGTGGTTCGAAGGGCGCGTGGAGGCGCCGGTTCAAATCTCTGTCCAGCGTAACTGGAGTCGTCAGCCTGAACTGAAGAGCAAGCTGGCGAAGCTGTGGTGGAATGGGCCGATATTGAAGGGGCATGCGCTGCCGTATCCGCTCGGGCATGCGCTGGAGAAGGTGTGGTTGAAGCTGCCGATGAATCGTGCGGCGCTGCGGCAGCAGGCGGCGCCGTTGTATGAATGGATGCGGTTGATGAGCATCGACGAAAATAGCGCGCAGGGGCGCGATCTGGTCGAGCGCAGTTTTTGGGCCAACACTTGGCCACGCTGGCGTGTGCATGTGGCGCCTGAATGGTTGAAAGACAGCCGATCCATCATCGAGGTACACGGCGAGGAGCATCTGTTGTCTGCGCTGCAGGCGAAGCGCGGAGTGATGCTGGTTGGGAATCATTTCGGTTTTTCGTTCGGGCGGCCGGTGCAAATCATGATGGCGCGCTATGGCCGTGAGGTGGCAGGAAACACGTTTGGAATGCCTATTCACACCGCGGCTGACCAATCTCAATGGATCAGCCGATGGCCGGATCTGATCGCTGCGCTGCAGGATGGGAAAGTCGTGCTGGCCGCAGGCGACGGAAGATTCGGTGTGGGTGGGCTGACGATACCGCTTCATGGAATCCCGTTCCAGGTGCGCACCGGTACAGCCCGTCTGGTGGTGGAATCCGGAGCAGTGATGATTCCACTAAAGATGGAGTTGATTCCCGGTTATCGTCTGAAAGTCGAGCTGCATGCGCCGATCCGCCCTGAGGATTGCTCAGCCGAGCTGCATGCAGAGCCGGTCGAATGGATGACGCGACGCTACGGCGAATACATGCAGAAGCATTGGGGCTCGCTGCTCGGGGTGATGGCCTGGTGGAAATTGCAGCAGATTCTCGATATGGCGCGCGACGAGGACGTCGGCGTATGAGGCGCCGGCTTCGAACTGCGCGCTCGAAAAAACTGATCGGTCGGAGTGCTTACGGATAAGATGGTGCGCGCATGATCTCTTCCTCCCGCGTCCGCGAAATCACGCTCGACCTCGTGCGAGTTCCTTCGGTCACCGAAACCGACGGTGAATCGCTTTTCGCCGAACATGTTGCTGCGCTGCTGCGTGCGCAGCCGTATTTTCAGGCGCATCCGGAGCAGATTCGCATCGTTGCCACGCGCAACGATTTTCGCGCGCGCAGCAACGTCTATGCGCTCGTGCGCGGCTGCGGCTCGCGCACCGTGCTGCTGACCGGCCACTACGCCGTGGTGAGCGCAGCGAATTACGGCGCGCTCGAATCACTGGCGTTCGAGCCGGAGCAGCTGCTGCCGGCGCTGATCGATGCGCTGGCGGATGCGACCGACGCGGCTTCGCGGCAGGCGCGCGAGGATTTGTGCAGCGGCGAATTCATGCCCGGCCGCGGTGCGCTCGACATGAAGGCCGGGCTGGCGATCGGAATGGCCGTGCTGGAAGACTTCGCGGCAGATCCGCAGCGCGAGGGGAATCTGCTTTTCGTGTGCACGCCGGACGAAGAGAATTATTCGCATGGCATGCGGTCGGCGACGCAGGATCTGCCGGCGCTGTTGCGCGAGTTCGGGCTGGAGCCGACGCTGGCGATCAACCTGGACGCAGCGGTGAACAGCGGCGATGGGTCGGACGGCCGCGCGATTTTCCTGGGCAGCGTGAGCAAGCTGCTGCCGTTCGTGAATTTCGTCGGACGGCCGGCGCATGTGGGCGCGCCGTTCGACGGCGTCAACGCCGCGCTGCTGGCGGCAGAGCTCGTGCGCGAAGTCGAGAGCAACCCGGCGTGGGGCGACCCGGCGCCGACGCAGGGGGAAGTTCCGCCGCCGCCGGTATTTCTGCGCGCGATCGATCTGAAGCGCCACTACGATGTGACGATGCCAGAGCAGGCGTTCACTGCGCTGAACGTGCTGACGTACAGCGCCGGGCCCGGGGAAGTGCTCGCTCGTGTGCGGCGTGCGGCCGAGGGAGCGCTGGCATCGGCCCATGCGCTGCTGCGCGAGCGCGCGCAGGCGGCCGGTGCGCCGTTCGGCGTCGACGCTGGTGCGGTGTTCGAGTTCGGCGAATTGCAGCGGCGCGGCGGTGCAGCGGCCGAGCGTGAAATCGAGCAGCTGGCCTACGACCGATCGCTCGACGCGCTGAGTATTGCGGAGCGCGCAGCGACGGTGCTGGTGCGAAGCGCCGGCATCAGCGGGCCGGCGGCGGTGATCGGATTTGCGCCGGTGTATTACCCGCTTGCGGCGTTGCAGCCCGAACATGATGCGTTGCGCGCGCGGCTGGCGTTATGCGCCGACTCAATCGAGGCCGACACGGGGTACGCCATCGTGCTGCGGCCATTTTTTACGGGCATTTCCGACATGAGCTTTCTGGGTGCGCGCATCGATGGTGAGACGCTGGCGGCGATTCGCGCCAACATGCCGGCGTGGCAGACGCGCTGGCCGATTGCGCCGGCGGCGGCGGACGGGATGGCGGTGGTGAATATCGGCCCGTGGGGGCGCGACTATCACCAGCGCACTGAGCGCGTGCATGCGCCGTACAGCTTCGGAGCGGCGCCGGAGCTGGTGCGCAGGGTGGTGCGGGCTGAGCTCGGAAAGTAGGGCAGGCAGCGGAAGTTTTCGAACCACACATTTTCTTGGGCGCATCCGCCGTTAGGGGCAAATGTCTCACGCGAAGCCGCAAAGAACGCGAGGATGTCTGAATTCCGCTGCCGAGTAACTACTCAGGTCGGTCTATTTCTCGTCGCGAAACACGCTGTTCCTCCTCCCGAAGGGAGGAGGAACAGCGTGTTTCGCAGGAAATATCAACTTAGGCCTGAGTAGTTACGCTGCCGAAAAATCGTCCTTAAGTGAAGGCGTGGAACGCCCGCACAAGCTTTTTCTTCGCGGCTTCGCGTGAGTCAAATCTGCTTTCATCATCCGCCCCAAACGGCGGATGCAGCCCAGAAAGTGCGTTCCTGCTGCGAGGTGCGAGAATAGGGCCCGCGTGAGTATTCGATTCATCAACACCCCGGACGCATTGGAAAGCTCCTGTGCGGAAATTGTCGAAGCACTGAAGGTTGATCCGCGACTGGCGATTGACACCGAATTTGTTGGCGAGCGCAGCTACGAGCCGTCGCTCGAGCTGCTGCAGGCTGCAACGGCCGACGGCGAGATTTACCTGATCGACGTGCATGCGTTGGATGGGCGGCTTGACGCGCTGGCGGATATTCTTCTCGACGATGAAGTTTTGAAACTGGTGCACGCCGCCAGTCAGGACGCCGCGATATTGCGTTCGCATCTTGGGCGGCCGCCGACGCCGTTGTTCGACACGCAGGTTGCTGCGGCGTACGTGGGCATGCAGCTGCAGCTCGGCTACGGCGCGATCGTGCGGAGCATGCTGAAGATTGATCTGGCGAAGGACGAGAGTTTCGCGGACTGGACGCGACGGCCGATTCGGCAGTCGATGCTCGACTATGCGGCCAACGATGTGGCGTATTTGCATGCGCTGCACGACAAACTCAAGGAGAAGCTGGATCGGCTCGGGCGTGCGCGGTGGGTAGATGAAGCGTGCGCGCATCTGGTCGCGAACGCCGAGGAAGTGCCGGCGCCGCATGAGCTGTGGCGGAAAGTCGGCGGGCGTGGATCGCTGGATGCGAAGCAGCTGGGCGTGCTGCGCGAGCTGTGCATCTGGCGCGATGAAGAAGCGCAGCGACGCGATCGGCCGCGGCGCAGCGTCGTGAAGGACGAGGTGCTGGTTGAAATTGCGCGGCGGCGTCCGCAGAATGCGCGTGCGCTGCTCGAGCTGCGCAGCGTGCCACCGAGCATGGGTGAGCGCACAGCGGCTGATCTCGTTGATCGGGTGCGCGCAGGATTAAATTCGCCGCTCGATGAAGAGCGTGAGCAGGGCGAATTTTCGTCGCTGGACGAGCACGGCAGTGCACTGTATGAGCTGCTCTCCGCGGTCGTGCGCGTGCGTTCCATCGAGGCCGAGATTGCGCCGACGCTGCTGGCCAACGCGGATGCGTTGCGTCGCGTCGCGGCGACCCGCCGCAGTGACGCGTCGAACCCGTTGTTTCAGGGCTGGCGTGAAGAGCTGATCGGCCGCTATTTGCGTGAGGCGCTCGAAGGGCATTTGTCGGTCACGTGGGATCCGAAGACGGAAGAGCTGGCCTTGAAGAAGACGACTACTGCCGAGCCGCCGCCGAAGGCGCTGCGGCGCAAACGTGCGACGGCCGGCTGACGGCAACAGGCGGCCGGCCTTGAGCGCAGCGGAGGACGCGGCGCCTCATAGGCGGCGCCTCATAGGTTGGAGAGAGCACGCAGAAGGCAGCGGAGCAGGTGGAGATGCGGAGGGTGCGGAGAAAAACCCACGGCCTTCGACCTCTCCGAAATCTCTGCAGCGACGTCACTTCCTGACGTGCGGGGACGGACGTTCAGCTGCACATGTCCACCGCCAGCGCCGTGTAGAGATCGCAGCAGCGGGCGACGGAATCGAGATCGACCCATTCGACATCGGCGTGAGCGCCGGCGCCGCGCGGGCCGAGCAGCACGGTGGGAATTCCGGCAGCGTGGAAGAGCGCCGAATCCGCCCAGAACGCGCCGCCGGCGAGG
>CAXNFZ010000029.1:0-17128 GCA_964201495.1 Chloroflexota bacterium
ACTCCCCCGAAAATCATTATTGTTTCCGGAACACTACGTTCAGCAGTATGCCTGCACCAAGTCGCAGCGCTGCAGAGACGGCGAAGAGTGGAAAGAAGCCGATCGTGTCGACCAGCGCGCCGCCGAGCGCCGGCCCAACTGCAGCGAAGATGGACACAGCGAACAGGTGCAGCGCGATGAAATTTGCGCGCCCTTGCTCCGGCGTCAGCTGCAGCTGCATGTTGAAGCCGGCCAATTCGTGTCCAGACCACAGCGTGCCCGCCAGCAGCACGATTGGCACGCCCATCGCCGGCGTGGTGGCGAACAGCCATGCGAACGGCACGAGCGCCGTCAACGGCCGCAGCACGCGCATCACGCGCAGCTCGCCGAAGCGCGGAACTATGTACGAGCCGTACACGCGCTGCATGACGATGTTCATGCCCAGCTCGAGCGAAAGCATCAGGCCGACCACACCTGCGCTGAAGCCCAGTTCGCGCACTTGATACACCTGAATGAACGGGCCGCCGATACCGACTGCCAGCGCAAGCGCGCAGTCACACACGAGCAGCCGCGTGAATGCTGGATGCCGCTGCAGCATGTCGACGGCGTTGTCGACCATGTGGCGGATGTTCAAGCGTGGCGTGGGCTGCACTTCGACTTGCGGTTCGTCGAACGGGATGTTCGAAAACGCCCACTGTGCGGCCATGCCGACGATGCCGGAGATGGCGAAGATCACCTGATAGCCGCCGGGTGCGCCGACGATGGTGACGATCCACCCGGCCAGCATGGTGCCGATGATGGTGGCCAGCCCGCCGCCAAAATTGCGCATCGACAGGTAGCTGGCGCGGATATCCGTCGGCACGAGTCGGCCGACGAAGGCGGTCCACGGCGCAGTCAGCCACGCAGAAAGACCAGCACGCAGCGTGAAGACGGCGATCGAAATCGTCACCGCTGCGGTGCCGAGCGGCAGGAACGGCAGCAGCATCAGCACGAACCAGAAACAGCGCGCGAGGAACGATGGACGCAGAATATTCGCACGATAGCGGCCGGTGCGTTCGGCGAAGGCGCCGCCTCCCAGCGGTGCGATAGCGCTGACGATTTGGACGATCGCACCAAGAAATCCGATCTGCGCGTTCGTCGCCTTGAGTGAGACGAGAAAAAGATTTACGTAGTTGGCGGACGAAGATTCAGAGAACAGCGCGAACACGGCATCCCAGTAGAAGAACATCAGGCCGCGGCGGGTGCGCTCCGGCAGGTTGCGGCCATCGGCGTAGTCGAAGCCGAACAGCCGGCGCAGTGATGACATCATGATCGTTTTGAGGGCTATGCAGTTGCAGGAGCATCGCTGCGTCCGGCAAGCACATTCAGCAGGATGCCTGCTGCCAGGCGCAGCGCGGCGGAGACGGCGAAGAGCGGAAAGAAACCGATGGTGTCGACGAGTGCGCCGCCGAGGGCTGGTCCGACGGCAGCGAAGAGCGAGATGGCGAACATGTGCAGGGCAATGAAGTTCGCGCGGCCGTCTTCGGGTGTGATGCTGAGGAGTGTATTGAAGCTGGAGAGTTCGTGACCGGACCAGAGTGACCCGGCGAGGATGACGATCGGAATACCCATGGCCGGCGTGGTGGCGAACAGCCAGGCGAATGGAACAAGACTCGTGAGTGGTCGCAGCACGCGCATGACCTTGAGTTCACCGAAGCGCGGAATGATGACCGAGCCATAGATGCGCTGCATGGTGATGTTCGTGGCTAGTTCGATTGACGCCAGCAGGCCGATCGTGCCAGCCGCGAACCCCAATTCGCGCACCTGATAGACCTGAATGAACGGGCCTCCGATTCCGACGGCCAGCGCCAGCGCGCAGTTGCACAGCAGGATGCGCGCATAGGTCGGATGTTCGCGCAGCATGACGCCCATGCTGCGCACCACTTTCAGCAGGCCGTCGCTGTTCGCGCGTGCGGGTGTTGTGTTGGCCGCGAACGGGATGCGCGAGAACGTCCATTGCGCTGCGAGGCCGGCGATGCCGGAGACGACGAAGATGACCTGGTAGCCGGTCGGTGCGCCGAGGGTGGTGATGATCTGGCCGGCGAGCAGCGTGCCGGCGATGGTGGCGAGGCCTCCGCCGAAATTGCGTGTGGCCATGTAGCTGGCGCGCACGTGCGCCGGCACGAGTCGCCCCACGAACGCCGTCCATGGCGCGCTGAGCCACGCCATCAGAAAAGCGCGCGTGCCGAAGATGGCGATCGACGCCGTCACCGCAGCGGGCCCGAGCGGCAGGAACGGCAGCAGCGCCAGAGCGAACCAGCCGATGCGTGCGAAGAATGCCGGCACGAGGATGTTCGCGCGATAGCGACCGCTGCGTTCGGCAAACGCAGCGCCTGGCAGCGGCGCGAGCGCAGTCAGAATCTGAATGAACGTCGCGAGGAAGCCGATCTGCGTGTTGCTGGCTTTTAGCGACACGAGGAAAAGATTGACGTAGTTGGCCGAGCTCGCATCCGAAAACAATGCGAAGACGGCGTCCCAGTAGAAGAACGTCAACCCACGGCGCGTCGTTTTCGGCAGCGGGGCGTGATCGGCGTAGTCGAATCCGAAAATCCTGCGCAACACTTCAGACAGCGTGTTCATGGTAATTTCTCGCCGAACGTGCTCACGTACGCCGGTGCATCCGGCCATCGACTATGTTCGTCGAAGTAGATCGCGCCTGTCAATCCTGCCAGACGCAGATGTCGAACGGCCTGAGCGAGCGTTGCGCGATCGAGAGCACCGACCGCTGATGCATCGTGTGCTGCGGTCAACAGTACCATGGCGGCGTCGTACGCAGCAACTGAACGTGCGGTGGGCTGCGGGCCGAGCGAGAGCGTGGTGAAGTCGGCGAGTGCAGCAGCTGCGGCAGGCAGCATCTGCGGCTCGGGTGCGGCGGCGATGGGGCAATTGACGCAGGCGACGGCGCGCACGGCGCGTTCGCTCGGGCCGATGCGGAAGACGAGCGGATCTTCGGGAAGGAGATGCGCCGGCACGTTCGGTGTGAGGACAAGCAGGCCGGCACGTGTGTAGACCTCGAGTGCGGCGAGTGTGGTGCTGAGCTGCAGGTGTCCGATGACGGCGATCACCTGCGGATCGAGCGCGACGTTGCGGGCGACGCGCCGTGCTTTGGCCGGGTCTCCGTCGTCGTTGTAGGCGATGAATTCGATCTGGGTAGAAGCGTTCGGGTGCAGCATGACTGCCTTGCGGACGGCCAGTCGTACAGCAGGGAAGGCGTCGTAGCCAACTTGTCTGTGACGCCCTTCGAACGGAGCCACGAGCGCGATGCGCGCCACGCGTGGCGGGCGCACGGCACATGCGGTGCCGATCAGCGCGAGGGCGAGCAGGACAAGCGTGGGAGTGGCTCGTCGCATTACGGCAGTGGCTCCGTCACGTTGACTGCGCCTTCGACTGCGATGGTGCGGCCTCCGAGTGTTGCGCGGCCGGTCGGCTGCATGTCGAGCAGGCGGTACCACGTGATGTCGACACGATACGGTTCGTCTTCGCGCAGCAGCTGTTGCGGGTCGACGGCGCGAACGCATCGGCTGTCGGCGACGACGACGTCATCGAGCCACGACCACGTTGGCGCCAGGCCCTGCTGCGGCTGCCCGTCAGCTTGCGCGATCAATCGGTCATCGGCGCCGAGGAGTTTGTACGAGACGTACAGCGCGTCGGCGCGGTTCACGTCGCCGCTGCGCGACCAGCGCGCGCGAAAGCAGATGCGCTCGACGTCGGGTCGCAGCCAGTCGACGACGTGCGCGCGGATGCCGTTTTCAAATATGGCTACGTGTGTGGCCGGCGCGTTCGGAGGAGTGTCGGTCACGGTAGGACCGATGAGCGTGAGCCCGGGGCCGGTTTTGCCGAGCACGTGAGCCTCGTTGGTCGACGTGCTCCAGCCCTCGGATGGCACGAGCATGAGCAGTAGTGGGCCGGGCAGCGCTTCACTGGGCGTGCGATGGGACGAAACCATGGAATGAATTGTGCTGCGTTCTCGACCGTGCTTGATGAAATCGAATCGCTGGCTGGAGGACGGCAGCTCTTGCACAAGATCGAGCGGAGCGGCGACGGAATTGCGCCAGCGCAGTGTGAGCGTGAACTCATCGCCGGCGCGCAGGGCGTGCGGTTCGACGATCGCGTCGATCAGTTCGGCTTCGATGCCTGCGCTGGCAAGCGTCATGGAGCTGCTGTGGACGAACGGGCGTTGCACGAAGTCGACGAACTCGCCCTGTGCTGGAACTGCGCTGCGTCGCATGATCAGGCGCTGGGCGAAGATTGGCGCGGCGAGTGCGATGACGAATGCCAGTGTTGCCGCGCCGGCGCGCCGCAAGGCAGATTGTGACGGCAGCCCTGTGCGCCGCAGAGTGAGTGCGATGATGCCGATGAGCAATACGAGCGCGATAAGCGACACGATTTCCCCTGCAAGCTGCAGTGGTGTGCCGACGTAGCGCAGCATGATCGTGTGCTCGCCGCGCGGCAATGCCAGCTGCGCCCAGCCTGATCCGCGGTATGGCTGCATGGGCACCGACGCACCCGTAGTGAGGTTGAGAGCTTCCCATGCAGGTGTGTAGAGGATCGGCAGCGTGAATGCGAGGTGATCACGACGTACTGAGATGCGCCAGGTCTGCGAATCGGTGTCAAGGACGAGCACTTCTGAGTCGAGCGCATCGAGCGGGATGCCGTCCTGCGCGATGAGCGCACGGCGCGGGCGGCCGAGCAGATCCGGGCCGATGGTTGGTGCGGGCTGGACCGTGCCAGGCAGATATTCTGCGCGGATGGTGGTGCCGACGATGCCGGAGTACCACTCGAACAACTGAATTGCACGCGGGGTGACCCCGCTGCCGGGCACGCGCAGTGATTCGACGCGCGTGGTGAGCGGCGCGATCGAAACGATGAGGACCAGGCTGGTGAGCGCAGCCGCGGCGTTCGAAAAGCGGGTTGCGCCTGCGCCGATTGCGCCGATCAGCAGGCTGCTGAAAAGCGCCTGCACCGACAGCAGCCGCCAGGGAAACTGTGCCAGCTGCAGTGGATGCAGCGTCGCCCACACCGGAGCGGAGAGAGCGGTCATGCCAAGTGTGGCGATGATGAACAGAACCACGACGCGGTGCGGCCGTCGCGCACCGTCACGGCGCAGCCAGAATGCTGCACTGATAGCGACAGCGATTGACTGCAGCAGGCCCATGGCGAACGCGTGCGGAGGTGCTGCGTCGGCAAAGAGCGTCGATTGCACGAGCGGGATCTGGTCCACCGGCCGATCGCCGCAGGAAGTGGTGAAGAGCGCTGGTGCGCACACGTCGAGCGTGCGAAAGTGATTGGCGTAATTGAAATAGCCGCTGGTCTGTTCGCCGAGCTGCGCCTGTGCACTTTCGCCGAGCGCGGGCAGCCAGAACCATGCGCTCAGGCCGACGGCGAGCAGGGCCGGCGCGGCGAGCTCGAAGATCCGGCGCAGCAGTTCGCGCGGCGCACGGCGCTGTGCGATGAGGTCTGGCAGCACCCACGCAACGATGAACGGTGCGAAGAGCATGGCTGAGACGTTGTGCGTAAGCACCAGCGCACTCAGGGGCAGGGCGGGCAGCCAGAAAATGTGCCGTCGGTTTTCGGTGCTGAGCGATGACAGAATCAGTGGGAACCAGACGAACGCCCAGAATTCGGAGAGCGAGTCGCCGCGCACGTATATGTTGGCGAGGTGGAATGGCGCAGTGGTGTATGCCACGGCGGCGAGCGCTGCACCATGGCTCGGCAGCCACCGGCGCGCCAGCCCATACATGCCGAGTGCAGCAGCGATGATTCCGAACGTCTGCACGAGCTTGATCGACTGCAGCAGTGGCACACCGATGACAGCAGCGACTGCGGCGAAGTAGTACGGCAGTGCTGCGTAGTAAACGAAAAACGGATAGCCGAGGCCGAAAGCCGACTCGGCCATCCAGCGGACGGGGAAGGCTCCATCGGCAAGCGCGCTGGACAGCTCGGCGGTACGAATTAGAAGAAAGGGGCTGTCGCCTCCGGCGCGCGTGTTCAGCAGGCCGTCGGCGAGCCAGATGCCGAGTCCGGCCATGGCGCACGCGCAGGCTGCAAGAAGCAGCCCCAGGCGATCGTGCACACGACCGGCAGCACCTTTGCTCATGTGCTTATAGCCGCTTGCGGCGCAGCGCTGCGGAGATGACGAAGCCGATCAGGCCGAAGATCATGAGCAGGCCGCCGATGATGGCGACGATGGCAACGGCGTTGTCTGTGTTGACGATCGGTGCGGCAGCGGCCGGTGTGGCGGTGGCGCTCACGTCGACGGCAGCGTCGGCAATGCGGCGAATGCCGATCGAGAAGAATGTGCGCCCACCGCGGATGCGCAGGGTGTCGTTGATCGGCGTCGACGGCTGGTAGATCTGCAGCACTGTGGCAGCGACCACGTATTGTCCATTGTCGAGATTTTCGAAACAATACGGTTCGTCGACGCCGGTGCTTGTGTACGTAGCCAGGGTTGTTCCGTCGCGCGAGAGCGTAAACAGGATCTGTGGCACGAGGTCTTCACCGCGTTCGGCGCGCTCGCCGTTGCCGTCGTCGTCGAAGTACGCCTGCACGCAGGCGGCGCCGACGGTGGGCGTGCCGGTAAATACGTCGGAGGGTGCGATGGCGGTGCCATCGGCACTGGGCGCTGCTGGTTGTGCAGCCTCCGGCGGCGCTTCACCCTTCTTGATGATCAGCGTTTCGCCGACCTGCAGCGTCTCAGGCTGCACGTCAGGATTGAGTCTCTGAAGTTCTTCGAGCGTGATGCCGTTGTCGAAAGCGATGCCGAGCATCGTATCGCCGGACTGCACGGTGACGGTGACGTCGGTCGACGGAGGAGCAGGTGGTGCTGCTTCAGCCGTCTGCGTCGCAGCGACGGCGGGATCGGGAGTGGCCAGGGCGGGGTCTGGCGTCGGTGTACCGACCGGCGTGGCGATCGTGATGCGCACATCGTCCCAGAACACATCGTTGTGCTTCACCGGGTCCTTCATCGTTGCGAACAGATAGACGATGACGGTGGCGGATTTGGCTTCGACTTCGATGCTGAACGGGCGGTATGCATCGAGCGGACTTTGTTCGGCCGACCAGATGATTTGCGGGCTGAACGGGTTTGCCTTGCCGCCGTCTCCGCCGAGCGGATCGACGCCGATTTTCAGACGCACGTCCCGCGACGGCCGCGTCGAGATCGGGCTGTCGTCATTGGTGCTGTAGGCCTGACCGAAGGCGCTGAGCACGATGCGCGTGCCAGGGGTGACGTTCTGAACGACGCGATAGACGCCGCCGGTGTGCGTGGCCTGATCACTGGAGGAGCGCAGCGCGGCGGCTCCGCTGCGAAAGCGGCCGGGTGCGCGCGTCTGTTCGAATTTCGGCTGCAGATTGACGCCGGTCGGATCCGAATCGGTGCGTTTGGTGAACCAAACACCCCAGCCGGCAGGTACGTCGCAGCCGCCCTGGGGGCAGCCTGCGGCGTCGTTTTGGAATCCGCCTTCGAATCCTTCGTCGAGGATCGGGGCGGACTGAGCGGCGCTCGGCTGCAGCCCGGCACAGGTGATAAAAATCAGCGCACCGAGCAGGGCGCGCAAAAGCCTTATTTTCGACATGTCAACGGAGCGGAATGATAACGTAGTCCGTCGCCGAACCGTCCGGAGCCAGGCGGGGGATTCGTTGGCCGTCTTCGCGCCGATAGATGCCGACGGTGAGGTGAGCAGGAGTGCGGAAGTCGCCCGGCGGCGGGGTGAGGGTGTGCACGTCGACGATCTGCTGGCCGGTGCGCCACGTCGGCATCGGCAGGTAGCCGTAGGCCGGGCTGCCGTCGTGCTGCGCAATGAGCGAACCATCGGCGGCGACCAGATGGACGAACGCAGCGAAATCGGATGTGATCGGCTGACGCGCGTCCCAGATCAGTTCGACGGTGAGTGCGCTGGGCAGCGCACCTGTGACGACGCGCGCAGCGAGCAGGCGGATGCCGCCTTCGAATTCGATCGGCTGGGTGGCCGTTGCCTGCGCTGCGGTCACATCGACAGCGATGAACGCGCGTCGCGGCTGCGGATCGAGATCGCCCTGCGCCAGCGGCCCATCGTGCACGGCGATGCGCGCGTCTTCCGGCAGCGTGCGATCCCACGGGTGATTGGGATCGAGCAGCAGCGTGAACGGCGGCAGTGCTGCGAAAGCGGTGGAAGGATTGAAGCGTGCGAACGGCTGCGCAGCGAGAAAGTCGAGAGCGGCGTTGTCGGATGCGAGCCGATCATCGATGAACACGGAGCCGGGCGCGGTGTTGACCGCACGCGCGAGTGCGGTGTTGTGCGCTTCGAGCCAGTAGGCGACCACGTCGCGCTTGACGTACACGTCGAAGTAATCGTGCGCGGTATGCACGGCGCTGAGCGCGAGTGCGGCGGTCGCCAGGAGCGCCGGCGGTGAGACGCGGCGATAGAGCGGCCCGCGCGCCAGCCCGACGAGCAGGCCGCGGCGTGAAGCCCACGTCAGCGCCGCTTCGAGTCCGACGGCGGCGACGATGCAGGCAGCGGGCAGCGCACCGACGGCGCGCAGAAAGTGCGGCGCGTCCTCAGCGAGCATGCTCGGCACGAGAAAGATCAGCAGCCACGCGAGCGTGAACGGCGCCGCGAGCGCATCGGCCGCGCTCTGCGCCCGTCGATTGCGCCATGTGCGCGCGGCGAGTGCGAGCGCGCCGAGGACGAATGCCGGCGCAAGGAAGCCGGTGAAGACAGGTCGCAGCGATTCGTTGTGGCGCCAGATGCGATCCCCTTCGAAGGTGAACATGCCAAGCACGCGCAGCGCGTTGCGCAGCAGCGTTCCGGGCAGGTCACCGCCGTTAATGACTGGGTTCAGAATCGAGACCTGGCCGGCGCGCGCGAAGTACAGATCGGCGTGGCCGATCAGCCAGATGAGGAATGGGGCAAGGACCAGGAACGCTCCAGTGGCGAGGGCGGCAATTGGAAATTCGCTTATGGCACGTCGTGCGCGTTGCGCGGCGAGCAGGCCGATTCCGGCCAGCGCAAAGAGTGGGGCGATGAGCTGACCGGAGGTGTACGTGTAGAACGTTGCACCGAACGCGCAGCCGCAGGCGAAGGCCAGCGCGGTGCGTCGTCGGCCGTGTGCGCGCAGCGTGGCGAAGAGCAGCGCCGCGGCGAGCGTGAGCATGAGCGGGAGCGTTCCGGCACGATAGGCGGTGCGGCTGAGCGCGACGGCCCAGAACGTCACGGCGAGGGTGGCGGCGGCGAGCACACCGATGCGGTGGCTGAACAGCGTGCGGCCGGCGGCGTATGTGGCGGCGACGGCGGCGATGCCGACGAGCGCGGCGGTGATGCGCAGCGCGACGACGGTCTGTCCGAGTGCAGCGACCGACGCGGCGAGCAGGTAAATGAACAGCCCTTCGCGGCCGTTGTTGGCCGGAAACCAGATCGCCAGATTGCCATTGAGCACGCCAGCGGCGTCGAGGCCGTAGAACGCCTCGTCACGGTACAAGCCGGGCGGGGCTGTGTCGAGCGCGTAGAGGCGGAACGCCGCGGCGACAAGCAGGACCAGGAGCAGCGGCAGAGAACGGCGGAGACTCATCTCACCCCTTCCCCTCTCCACCGATCTCCACTGACGATTTCGCTGACGTACGGATCGAGCACAGCGCGCGCGCGCGTAACCTTAGTGGAGAGGGGTGACCGCTGTGCAGACGCGCGTCCATCACCCCTCTCCATGCGATTTCGCACATGAGCGCTTCGCCGCTCACGCGAACAAACAAGCGAAATCAGCATGGAGAGGAGAGGGTGTGAGGTCACCCGATCTGCCACGGGCTGGCTATGGCGCCGTCAGCGTCGAACGAGAGCGGGACCTCGCGCTCGATCGACAGGCGGGGATGCGCTTCGACCTCGGCGCGCAGAGCGGGCGAGACCCAGATGCGGTCGACGGTGAGCGTATCGCGGATCAGGGCCATGCGCACCTGCGGGGGCTGCGGCACGCCGCACATGTGCGAGGCGACTTCGAGCGCGCGCTGGTCGTCGTGCATGACGAGCGGCATGGCGCCGCGATAGACGCCGAATGTGCCGCTGGTGACGCCGTTGACGTAGAACGCGTGGAAGTCGATCTTCTGCAGCAGGCGCTTGGTGATGATGTTGGCCAGGCCGAGGCCGGCGCAGTTGCCGTGCGTCTCGTCCGTGAGATCGAGTGTGACGATGACGGCCGGGCCGCCGTGCGGTTCGGGCTCGCGCGGGACGAGCAGGCGCTTCAGGATGTTGGGGTCCATGCCGGCGCCGCTGATGTTCTTGCCCATGCGGCGGACGACGAGCACATCGAGGTCGTCGAACGGAATGCTGGCCATCATGGATTTCGACTTCGCCTGCAGCTGTGCTTCGGCGTCGGTGCCGACCTGCGCAGCGGATAGGCCGGCGATGTGGCCGGTTTCATCGTAGGCGTTTTCGAGGATGCAGACGGCGCCGAGGAAATTCGTATTCGCCTCGTAGATGCGCGCTGCGTCGGCGAGGAATCTGCGGAAGCCGTTGCCGCCGTAGGCGTGCATGGCCTGTGCGCCCTTCTGCTTGCCGAAGCCGATGACGGCCATTTTGGCCGGGCCGCTCTCGAGTGCGGCGCGAAAATCGGTGTGCGGCTTGATGCGGCTGAGGAGGATCGAATGATCGGCGGCGGCGCTGAACTCGTCCATGTAGAGCGGTGGGCCGTCGGTCAGCTGGCCGATCTGGCGCACGTCCATCGTGATGCGCAGCTCGCAGCCGGCGCTGGCTTCAGTGACGCCGAGAGAGGCGAGCATTTCGCGCTGGCCTTCGGCGGTGGCGCCGCCGTGCGAGCCCATTGCCGCGACGACGAACGGCTGCGCGCCGTGCGCCTTCAGCCGCGCTACGGCTGCCTTTGTGATGCGGGCGATGTTGGTGATGCCGCGGCTGCCGACGCCGACGGCGACTGATTGTCCGGGCGCGATGCGCGCGAGCATGCCGGAATGTTCGAGGGCGGCGACGGTGGCGGCTTCGACGTCGGTGACGCGTTCGGCTTCGAAGGTCTGCTTCACTTCGAGCAGCGTAGCGGGCAGTTCACGAGGGAAGCGCAGCGTATCGATCGCATGAAATAGAGAGTCCATCGAAGCAGGATTGTATGACAAGGGACGCGAAGACGCGGAAGGATTTCAGATTTCTGAAATCCGCGCACTTCGCTATCTTCGCGCACCTCTTCGTTCGTCGGTTGCCCGTCGCCGAACTTTTCTCCCGCAACTGGACAGTATTACCGTGCGTCTTTACACTCGCTTCCAGAGTTAATTTGCACAACTTCGCGGCCTGAATCATAAAAATATCGTGGTGCGGTCTGTGGGGTGCATGTCCGGTCGGTGAAGAGTGCGCCGGCTGGGAAGCGAGGGGGGAGAGATGCAGAGGGGAGCTCGATTATTCCGAGCGGGCGCTCCGCCGGCGTCGCCCGGTGCTGGCGCGCCCCGGGCTAAGTGAGTCGCCAAAAGTTCTGGCGGCAGATTCGCTGCGGTGGACCGCGCCGTTGGCGCTGGCGGTCCGTGGACGACAGCTGATTTCAAACACGGCGTTCGGATCTGCTCTTCAGTCTGGGGCGATGCTCTTACTGAGATGTTATTCGCAATAGTGCAGCGCTTTCGGCTGAACATGAGCGCCGAAGGTGCGATCCGCAGCGGCGTGCTGGCACTGAGCTCCGAAGGAGCGGTTGCATCCCAGCCCGGGGCACAGCACCGAAGGTGCGCCGCCCCGGGCGACGCCGGCGCGTGTCGCTGCGTGTATGAAGCAATTTGGCTGCCGAGACAAAACGTGATGTTTAAAGCGCGAAAATTCCGCCTGGAGATGCCCATGCAACGGCCAGCCGCTGCGCGTGGTGCGGTGCCGGGTGGGCAGCGACTGTGGGTCGCGGCGGCTGAACGTGCCGGCGCGGAAGCCAACGACTCAATCACATACCAGCGTCTGTCGTGTACAGCGGTAAGGAGGACGGCGCGAGCACGGGTGTGCACATTCGTGGTCGTAGGACGTGCCCGAGGGATCGATGCTTAGCAGCAGGGGCGCGAGGCCGATGGTGTTCATCGTGTGGTGCGTACTCAGTGGGTTTTATTTCTGCATTGTGGCCGGCACGTAAATGAAGACGACGGGCGTGATGTGTGGAGTGAGGATCGGCCAGATGGGCGTGAGGATGGGCTTGGTCGTCGGCACCGGCGTCATGGTGATGCGTGTCATATCGTCGGTCGGCGACGGCGTCACGGTGATGAGCGACGGCGGAGTGGCTGTGGCGCGCAAAATATCGCTCATCGGATCGACGGCCAGCAGCGTGCGGCCGAGCGTGGGACTTTGCACGGCGAGGACGCCGGAGATGAGTGCAGCAGCAGAGATCGGGAGCAAGGAGATTTTCATTGGCTCGGTTCTGTGTGGCGAAGTGCGTACACATGAAGGATCACGCCCGGCCCTTGCGGAGAAGCCGGGCGTGATGGTGTTTACGGATAGTCATTCAGCGTTGCCGGCGCGAAGATCGTCGCGCCGGTGCTGTGACACAGGAAGCCGAGGCAGGCGCGTCGGGAGCTGCTGTAGACGCGGCCGCTGATGCCAGTCCATGACATCGTGATGCGGTAATTCGTCGATGCAGTCGTTCCGCCGCCGTACGAACCCCAGAGCGAGATCGGGTCGATGACGTAGCTGGCGGATTCGATCGCCTGGGCGCGCACGGCTGCGGCGCCGATGCCGACGACGATCGCGGCGGCGCTGAGCAGAAGCTTGCGGTTGATTCGTCGCATGGTTGTATCTTCTCTGCAACGATTCAGGCGCCGGCCGATATTTTTCGCGCTGCATGCGTGGCGATGAAAAACGGACCGGCCTGAGCAGTTGCACTCCTTGCTGTCTTCAGCGCGTCATCAGTACGACTTCGACGACGCCGGTGCCGGAATCGAGCGAGCCGAGCGCCTTGCCGAGGACGGTGCCGACGGCGGGCTGAGCGCCGGCGCGCATGGCATAGCCGGGCGTGGCGGCGGAGACGAGCAGGTCGCCGCGGCGGATGGCGCCGTTTTCGGCGCTCACCTTCACCGGCACGATGCCCACCATGGCGACCATGACGCGGTGCTGGCCGTCGTCGTCGCTCGGCTGCCCGCCGATGAAGCCTGGCTTCGTGGATACAGCGCCGATGATGCGTGCGCTGCCGGCTTCTGACGAGCGCGTCACCGCGCGATCCTGCGCGTCGCTGATCATCAGCACGTCGCCTGCTTCGGCTTCGCCGTCGACGAGCATCCATTCGGCGAAGTCCGCAGCCGGGCTGCTGTAGGCGCCGTCGGCATTGACCGTGCCGTCGGCGTTCACGATGAACTTCGGATCGTCGCATCCGCGCGCCTCTAAGTCGGTGTTCCGACAGGCCTTGATGAACGGAGTATCGACGACTCCAGCGCTCGGAATGCCGAGCATCAGCACTGGCGAGCCGCCTGTTGCGGCAGACCCGTTCATCACCGAGAGCACGGCGAAATTCGGCGCACTCGTGAAACTGCCGGCGACTACTGCGCCGGGCGTCAGCGAAAGTGCGTAGGGTGCGCCGGTGACTGGCACCAGCGGCGTGAGCACTTCGCTGTTCACGATGAGCTGGGCGTAGAGCGGCTGTGCGAAGATCCGCGGATCCATATCGCTGCTGGGCTGCATTACACCCTGGCCGATGTCTGCGCTGAACAGGCCATTGGCGACGTCGATGTTGCGCGTCTGGGTATAGACGGCAGTGCCGGTTCCGTCGTTTGTGCTGTAGAACTTGACCATCATCATGTACGAGCCGTTGAGCGGCACGCCGGATGAATTGGTCAGGCGGCCTTGCATGCCGACGAGGTTCGGGGCGCCGCACGCTGCGAGCAATGCGGCAGAGGCCAGAACGGCGAGGCTGCGAAGAATTCGAAGGGGCGAGGACGAGCGAGACACGATCGGGAGACGCACATGTTCGTTACTCATGTGCGAAATATACGCGTTTCGCGGAATTTTTCCACTAATCCTGGACAGTTACGTGAGGAAATATAATTGTTCCGAGGCTAAGTATAAGTAGCTGAGACGGCAACAGGCCCGCGTCGGCCGGCTGACATGCTGTATCGCCGGCGGAGCGAGGTGACGCGGAACGAGCGAGTGCTGCCGGACACGGCAAGCCGCGCGACGAACAGACGGCGGTTACGACGCACGCTACGCCAGCGCCGCAAGTTTCTGGAAGCGCGCGTATGCCTCTTCCACCTGTGCATCCGGGCGCGGCTCGTACGTCTTCGCGGCGAACGAGCGGGCGACCATCGCGCGGCCTTCGTCGAGGTTCGACACGGCGCCGAGGGCGATCAGCTGCACGAGCGCGTTGCCGATGGCGGTGGCTTCCACCGGACCGGCGACGACCGGCCGGCCGGCGACGTCGGCGGTGAGCTGGCAGAGCAGCTCGTTCTGCGAGCCGCCGCCGACGACGTGCACGGTCTCGAGTGCGTAGCCGAGCATGTCTGCGAGCGCGTCGATGACGAGGCGATATTTCAGCGCCAGGCTGTCGAAGATGCAGCGCGCGATTTCGGCCACGGTGCCGGGCTGCGGCAGGCCGCGATCGGCGCACCATGCGCGGATGCGCGCCGGCATATCGCCCGGTGCGAGGAACGCTGCGTCGTCCGGGTCGATGATGTGGGCGAACGGCGTCGCATCGGCTGCGAGCGCGGCGAGTTCGGCGTAGCCGTACTCGCGCCCTTCGGCTGCCCATGTGCGGCGCGATTCCTGCAGCAGCCACAGGCCCATCACGTTCTTCAGGACGCGCGACGTTCCGCCGACGCCGCCTTCGTTGGTGAAGTTGGCGGCCAGCGCCTGTGCGTTGATCACCGGCGCCGACGCTTCAGCGCCCACCAGCGACCACGTGCCGCTGCTGATGTACGCGGCGTGGCGCGAGCGCAGCGGTGCGCCGGCGACGGCCGAGCCGGTGTCATGGCATGCCGGCGCGATGATCGGCACGCGCGTCACGCCGAGTTCCTCGGCCACAGCGCGCTGCATGTCGCCCAGCACGGTTCCGGGCGCAACGACCTCAGGCAGGAAGTGGCTGGGGATGCCGGCCTGCGCCAGCATGCCGCGCGCCCAGTCGCCGGCGCGCGTGTCGTACATCTGCGTGGTGGTGGCGTTCGAAAATTCGCACGCCTTGCGGCCGCTCAGCCAGAAGTTGAACAGGTCCGGAATCGTCAGGAACGTGCGCGCGGCGTCGAGCTGCGGGTCGCGTGCGTTCGCCATTGCGGCGACCTGATATAGCGTATTAAAAGTCAGGAACTGGATGCCGGTGCGCTCGAAGATTTCGGCGCGCGGCAGGCGCTGGGAGAGCGATTCGAGCACGCCGTCGGTGCGCGGGTCGCGATAGCAGTGTGGGTTGCCGATCAGCCGGTCGCGTTCGTCGAGCAGCGCGAAGTCGACGCCCCACGTATCGAGGCCGACGGCGGCGATTGCGCCCTGATGGGCGGCGCGGCCGATGCCCTGCTTGATCTCGTGGAACAGGCGCAGCACATCCCAGTGCAGGCTGACGCGCTCGCCGACAGCGAGGCGCACGGCCTGATTTGGGAAGCGATGCGCCTCGCTCAGGCGCAGCGTGCGGCCGTCGAAGGCGGCGCGCATGACGCGCCCGCTTTCGGCGCCGAGGTCGACGGCGGCGACAGTGATTTCGCTCATCTGTGTTTCGCGAGACGGAGCGCTGCACTGCAGCGCTCCGTCGTGTGTTCAGCTCTGATACCCGCCGCCGGCGGCGGCCTTGCCGCGGGACTCGGCAAGCGCGGCGTCGTGGCCGGAGGCGAAGTAGGCGGCGATCGGGTCGGTCGGCACGCCGAGTTCTGCGCGCACCTGCGCGAGCAGCGGGCGCACGTCGGTGCGGAACGCCTCGGTGAGCGCGTGGTGCGCGCCGAGCACGTTGCCGTCGGCCTGCAGTGCGGCGACCTTTGCGCGCGGCACGCACAGCGAGCGGGCGTAGGCTTCCTGACAGTTCAGCACGGACAAAATCATCGGGCCGATCTTGCCCTCGATGTTGTGCGACTGGTCGATCATGTACGCCACGTCGGCGGAGCAGCTGCGCGACGGCTCATTCGTGCCGAGCGCGGCTGCGGTGAGCTCGTTGTAGATCAGGAACAGCTCGTACGGGTTGACGCTGCCCACGATCAGATCGTCGTCGGCGTACTTGCGGTTGTTGAAGTGGAAGCCGCCGAGGCGGCCTTCGTCGAGCAGGAACGCCACGATCTGCTCGATGTTGACGCCCTGCGCGTGATGGCCGAGGTCGACGAGAACCTGCGCCTGCGGGCCGAGCTTGAGGCACCAGGCGTAGGCCGTGCCCCAGTCGGGGATGTCGGTGGAGTAGAAGGCCGGCTCGAAGAATTTGTATTCGATGAGCATGCGGCCGCCGGCGGGCATGTTCTTGTAGACGACCGAGAGGCCGTCCTCGAAGCGGCGCTTGCGCGCGCGCAGGTCGTCCTGGCCGGCGTAGTTGGTGCCGTCGGCGAACCACAGGCTGAGCAGGTCGCTGCCGGTCTTGCCCATGATGTCGCAGCACTCGACGAGGTGATCGAGCGCCATTTCACGCGCGGCGCTGTGCGGATGGCCGAGCGAACCGAGGCGATAGGCCTCGTCCTGGAAGACGTTGGGGTTGACGGCGCCGATGCGCACGCCCTGTGCCTGCGCGTACTGGCCCATGGCGACGTAGTCGCCGTCCTCGGGCTTATCCCATGGAATATGCACGGCCACGGTCGGCGCGATGCCGGTGTACTTGTGCACGGTGGCGGCGTCGTCGAGCTTCTCGCGCGTGGTGCGCGCGGCGCCGGACCACGGAAAAGCCTTGAAGCGCGTGCCGCTGTTGGCGTAGCCCCACGACGGCGTCTCGATGCGCTGCGCCTTGAGCGCGGCCTTGATCTGTTCGACATTCAGGCCGTCGGCGGCCAGTTGTTCGGCGAGGACGGCGTAGGCGGATGCGTGCGATTGTGCAGCCATGATTAGTTAGTCGAGATGAAAGACTTCCACGAGGTCGCCCATCATCGCGTCTGCGTGCGTGTCACCGGCTCCTTCGAAATACGGCGCCATGAAATCCTGCCACTTGGCATTGATCGGTTCGGAGGCCATTTTCTGCTTGGCGACCTCGAAGCTCTCGGGTGTTTCGAAATAGCCGAAGAGCACGCCGTCCTCGC
>CAXNFZ010000030.1:0-17044 GCA_964201495.1 Chloroflexota bacterium
CGCGTTTCGCGGGAAATACTGATTTAGGCCTGAGTAGTTACATATAAAAAGAATTCCGTCGTCTGCGCATGTGTGCGACAACGATGCAGGCTAATGTTGATGCAGAGTCCCGAATCGCCCTGAATCTTTGGCGATGCGGAGAGGATTGCCGATGGCTTGAGGCGTTGCATAGTGTGCAGAGCGGAGACACGAGGCATGAATTCCGTGAGCAACTTCCAAACTTCCCTGCAAGCCCCCCGCGTCGTCGTCACTGGTATGGGCGCCATTTGCCCACTGGGTCATGACGTCGAGAGCACCTGGAGCAGCCTGATCGCAGGTCAGTGCGGCATTGACTATGTCAGCTTGTTCGACGCTGCGTCCTACGATGTGAAGATCGCAGCTGAGGTGAAGAATTTCGAGCCGACAAAATATTTTGGCAGTAAGGAAGTGCGGCGCCTGGATCGCGTTTCGCAGCTCGGGCTGGTGGCTGCGCGCGAGGCGATGTTGAGCGCGAATTTGAAGGTGACGGAAGAGGACACGTGGGAGACCGCGGTGGTGATCGGCAGCGGCATCGGCGGCATCACGACGCTGACGGAGGAGCACCGCGGCATGATCGAGAAGGGGCCACGGCGAATCAGCCCGTTCACAGTGCCGATGATGTTGCCGGATACGATAACCGGCCAGGTGGCGATTCACTTTGGGATTCGCGGCCCGAACATCTGCGTGGTGACTGCGTGTGCGAGCGGTGTGAATGCAATTGGTGAGGCGTTCGAGATGATCCGTTCCGGCCGTGCGCACACGGCGGTGGCGGGCGGAACTGAGGCGCCGATCAACGCGTTTTCGATGAGTGCATTTCACAACATGAACGCGTTGAGCAGCTACAACGACGATCCACAGCACGCCAGCCGGCCGTTCGACAAGACGCGCAGCGGTTTCGTCACATCGGAAGGTGCGGGCATGGTGGTCCTGGAAACGCTCGAGCATGCGCAGGCGCGCGGCGCACGAATTTACGGTGAAGTGCTGGGGTACGGCTGCACCGACGACGCGTTCCACATCACTGCGCCGAATGAGTTCGGCCCGGCCATGGCGATGCGCAAGGCGATGAAGCAGGCGGGCGTTACGCCGGCGGATATCGATTACATCAACGCGCACGGCACCAGCACGGTGTTGAACGACCTGAACGAAACCAAGGCGATCAAGAAAGTGTTCGGTGAGGCAGCGTACAGCCTGAGCATCAGCTCGACCAAATCGATGACCGGGCACTCGTTCGGTGCGATTGGCGCGCTCGAGACGATCTTCTGCTTGAAAGCGATCAACGAGAATATCGTGCCACCGACGATCAACCTGAACACGCCCGACCCCGAGTGTGATTTGAACTACACTCCAAACGTCGCCGTTCACAAGCCATTGCGCACGGCATTGACCAATTCGTTCGGTTTCGGCGGACACAACGGCACGCTGATCGTGCGTGAATTTGCCGGTTGATCAAAAATGAGATACGCACATATCGTCGGGTGGGGTAAAGGCGTGCCGCAGCGCGTCATGACAAACAACGACCTGTGCGCGCTGGTCGACACCACCGACGAATGGATCCGTGAGCGCACCGGCATCAGTGCGCGGCACGTGGCGGGCGAAGGAGAGACGACGCGCACGCTGGCGACGGAGGCGGCGATGCGTGCGCTCGAGGTGGCCGGTGTGAATCCGGCGTCGCTCGATCTGATCATCGTGGCGACGGCGACGCCGGACCACGCGTTTCCGAGCACGGCGAGCCTGGTGCAGGATGCGCTGGGAGCGGATCGAGCGGGCGCTTACGACTTGAGCGCTGCATGCAGCGGCTTCGTGTATGCGCTCAGCATGGGCGCCGACGCGATACGTGCGGGCAGCGCCGACACGGTGCTGGTGATCGGTGCAGAGACGCTTTCGCGCGTGGTGAACTGGAAGGACCGCAACACGTGTGTGCTGTTCGGCGACGGCGCCGGCGCGGTGGTGCTGAGCAGCAGTGAGCAGCCGGGCGGCGTGTTGTCATCGATCCTGCGTTCTGATGGCTCGGGCGGCGATTTGCTGATGATTCCGGCGGGCGGCAGCGCTTGCCCGATCACGCCTGATCTGCTGGAGAGCAACGAGCACACCATTCACATGAACGGTCGTGAAGTGTACAAATTTGCCACGCGCATCATGGATCGTACTGTGCGCGACCTGATGCACAAAGTGGGTTGGACGTCGGAGCAGATTGACTTGTTCGTGCCGCATCAGGCGAATATCCGGATCATTGAATCGGCGGCGAAGTCGCTGGGAATTCCGATGGAAAAAGTATTCACGAATCTGGAGCATTACGGCAACACCAGCGCGGCGTCGATTCCGATCGCCATTGCTGAAGCTGCCGAGCAGGGCCGCCTGCGGCCGAACGACAAAGTCGTGATGATTGGCTTCGGTGCCGGGCTGACCTGGGCTGCTGCGGCCGTGACGTGGGGCCAGCCGCGGCTGGTTTCGCGTGCGCAGCGCACGGCGCAGCGCCTGCGCTACGGCGTGAGCGGAGTTCGTTCGCGGCTGTTGCGTGAGCTGCGAAAACTGCGGCAGGGGCAGGGGGCGGAGTAGCAGCCACTGACAAGGGCACATCGTTGCAGAGCACGCGGAGACGCGTTTTTTTACCTGGGGTTCAGCCACTTCCAAACACCAGAGTTGCTGCAGTTTCGCAGGTAACGTGACTTGCTACCTTAGCTGGATTCTGGGTAACTACTCAGGCCATCCATTTTTCCAACGCGAAACGCGCTATTCCTTCCCCCTTCGGGGGAAGGAATAGCGCGTTTCGCGGGAAATACTGATTTAGGCCTGAGTAGTTACGGCAAGTCACGTTAGGTAACATTCACCCTGCATGAAAACGATAGAAGAGGGCATCAAGGTCGTCGCTACCAACCGCCGTGCGGGCTTCGACTATGAGCTGGGAGAGAGCTTCGAAGCTGGTATTGTGCTGAACGGCGGAGAGATCAAGAGTGTGCGCGCAGGCGGCATGGACTTGCGCGATGCGTTCGTGCAGATTCGCCGCGGTGAGGCGTGGTTGTTGAACGCCTACATCCCGACGTACGTTCGCAGCACGGGTTTTGCGCGTGCAGAAGCGGAGACGCTGGGCGAGCGTCGCGAGCGCAAGCTGCTGCTGCACCGCAAGGAAATTCGTGAACTGAAGATGGGCGTGGAGCAGAAGGGATTTACTGCCATCGCCACGCGCGCGTATTTGAAGAAGGGCCGCGCAAAGATCGTTGTCGCGCTGGCGCGCGGCAAGAAGCATTACGACAAGCGCGAGACGATCGCGCGGCGCGATGCGAAGCGTGAGATCGATCGGGCGTTGAAGGAAAGGTAGTGGATAGTGATAGTGATAGTAGATAGCAAAATTACTATCCACTATCTACTATCCACTATCTACTATCCACTATCTACTACCCACTATCTACTACCCACTATCACTATCTACTAGCTACTTCATACACCTGCACCCCTTGCGCATCGTAGACCGGGCGCAGCATGCCTTCGCGCACCATGATTTCAAATTTGCCGAAGCCGGTGATGTCGTTGTAGATGCGTTCGTAGGGGCTGACGATGACGTAGCGCACGGCGTAGCGGCGCAGGATTTCCATGGCGGTGAGTGAGCTTTGGGTGCTGTAGAAGCGCTCGATGTCGTCGAAGCGGTCGTAGATGACGCGGCTGTCGAGCAGCGACTCGCCGCGCTGCTGACGCTGGTGCCACTGCCAGCCGACGACGGAGGGCAGGCCGGTGTAGATCGAGAAGCGGCCGGCCCAGCGGTACTGATTGCCGCCGGCGGTGCCTTCCAGGATCGTGGGTGAGCCCTGGATGTTGTCCTGCATCCAGCGGATGGCGTCGTAATCGGCCTGCAGCGGGAACGCGATCCTGCCGCCGCGGTCCTCTTCTTCGCGCGTGACGTAACGCATGTAGTCCATGCCGTCGAGCCCGCGCGGCGCCTCGCTCGACCAGCGGTCGCGCATCTTGCCGGGGATGGCGGTGATGGGATAGAGGGCGGCGATGAACGTCAGCGCTGCGAGCACGCCGGCGAGGCCGGTGCGCATCGGCGATCTCAAGGGCGTTGCGAGGTTTGGCGCGCCGATCAGCAGGTCGGCGGATTCGACGGCGGCGGCGACGCCGAGCAGCAGCCAGGCGGCGATGTAGAACTTGAACTGCGTGTTCATGCGCCCGAGGTCGCCGGCGAGGGTGAAATGTTCAACGAAGAGCGTGAGGGTGAGCGCACCGGCGACCATCAGCCAGCGCAGGCGGCGTGTGCCGGAAGTGCCTTCGCGCAGCGCAGCGACGAAGGCGAGCACGGTCAGCGGCGCGCTGAGCAGCGAGGTCCAGGCTGGTGTGCTCTGTGAGGCGCTGCGAATGACGAAGAATAAGCCGATCGCTGCGCCGATGGCGGCGGCGGTGAGCGCGACGCGCGCGTGCGTGCGCAGGTCGCGCAGCAGGCCGACGAGCAGCGGCAGCAGAAAAAGTCCATGGATGACGAGGTACGTTTTGAACGGCGTGCGCTCGTTCGTCCACGGTTCGATCTTGTTGTAGCCGGAGCCGAAGTTTTCGTAGTAGGGCGCGAAGAACGCGCGCGACAGCACGACCATCACGAGCAGCATCGGCAGCGCGCGCAGCACCGCATGCAGCCAGCGTTCGGTGATTGGTGTTGCTTCGGCCTCGTCACCCGCGACTTCCAGCAGTTGGCGGTTGGCGGTCAGCGGTCTTTTTTCTTCCGCACCCAACTCGCCGATGACGAGTGCGCCGAGGAACAGCAGCAGGTAGGGGAAGTAGTCCCAGGTGTTGGCAGGCCAGAGCATGCCAACGACGAGCGCACCGAGCGCGAGCAGGAGCGTGCGGCGGGCCGGGTTCATTTCGTGCAGTGCGCCGGCGGCGGGCAGCACGGCGAGCGCGACCGCGGCGAGCGCGACCGGCATGGCCATCATGTGCGCGTGCAGGTCGGCGTAAAGAAACGTGAACAGCGGGAATTCGGCGATGAGCACTTCCGGCGCCGGGCGCGTGGCGTCCCAGTAGTAGGTCCAGTTGCCGATGGGGAGGGGAGTGCCGCCGAGGCGGCGCAGCAGGCCGGTGATCGCGTCGCCGTCGCCGAGCTGGCGCAGCGCAATGGCGAGCACTTCGAACTGCTGGAGATTGCCGAGCACGGCGACTGCGAGCGCAGCAGCCAGACCTGCGGCGATGCCGGCGCGGCGGTGAGAGCCAAGAAGCCACGTCGCTGCGCCGAACGCGCCGAGCGCCGTCAGCGCGAAGAGCGTCGGCACCACGATGTTGTAGGCCACGGCCGGATCGATGCCGAGCAATTTGACCGGCCAGCCGATGAGGATAAAGCCGAAGTAGTAGTAATTGATGGCGCCGCCGGCGAACCATGGGTCCTGCGGCGGAAAGTAAGTGGCCTTCAGAATGCTATTGAAATAGGCGAAGTCCATCGGTTTTTCGCCGCCGAAGTTGGGATGCCAGAGATCGGGGTTGCCGGCGCGCACGGCCAGCCAGAGCGCGAAGGCGATGAAGAAGACCACTTCGGCGATGAGCAGCGAACGCCAGCGCGTGCGAATGAGGGCAAGGATGGCGTCGCGGTGCAGATGGCCGATCAGCGCGCCGGCGCCGAGCAGAGTGAGTGTGAGCGCGGTGAGCGTGGTGCGGTCGAACGCGGCGATTTTTAGCGAGGCGGCGATCCATGCGGTCCAGGCGACCAGCGCGAGGGCGAGAATTTTGCCGAGCGCGAAGCCGCCGTCGGGGACGAGCCAGTCGCGGCCGGACTTCGGCTGCAGCAGAGATGCGAGGAGAAAGAACATGGCGACGCCGGCGGCTTCGAGCAGCGCCAGCCAGGCGAGCACGGCGATGAGCGGCGACTGGTTCAGCGGCGACGAGCGCGGGAAAAGCTCGCTCCATGTGCCGCCGGCCTGCTGAGCGGCGCGGTCGCGCGCGTTCAGCAGCAGGCCGCCGGGTGTGTTCGATGATTCGAAGGCGGTGCGTTTGATCGTGCGGGCCGGGTCATAGGCCGACAGGATCGCTTCGGCCTGCGTGCGCGAGAAGCGCTCGGTTTTGCGGAAGATCAGCACGCGCGGATGATCGTAGACCGAAAACGCTTCTTCGGCTTTGGGGTAGGGCACTTCGATGCCGGGCGGCGTGCCCTGCGTGTTTGTGTTGCGGACGAGTTGCTGCGGCATTTCCTGGTCGTTGAACACGAAGGGGCCGAGCTGCGGGAAGCGATAGAAATCGGCGGCGAGTTCGAAGCCCAGTTCGCCGCCCATGAGCGCTTCGTAGTAGCGATTGGTCATCGGGAAGCGCCATGGCAGGCGCGCGACGCTGGCGTAGTGACGGTTGCTGTTCAGCACCAGCACGTCGGCCTCCTCGAGGCCGCGCAGGAGCGAGCGCAGCTTGCCCGGGTTGTTTTCGTCGATGTAGGGATCTTCTTCGGCGTAGACCGGCATTTCTCCGCCGTCGTGCGAGAGGCCGCGGTAGAAGCCGCCGAAGGCGTCCTTGCCGTCGAGGCGGAAGGGCACGCCCTCGTCCCAATGCTGGTTGGCGATGACGGAGGTGCGGGCGCGGATGCCGGGGCCGCGCAGCAGCGTGAGTTCTATCGAGTACTCGACGTCGGGATCGAGCGCGGCGCCGGTGAGGGCGATCGTGTTCGCGCCGCCTTTGCCGATGAGCGCGATGCCTTCGGCGAGCGTGGCACCGCTGGCGACGTCGCTCAGGCGAGCGCGCACTTCAGCGGAGCCTTCGACGTGGTGCAGCTGGATTTCCGGCGTGGAGAGCGGCGCGTTCAGATCATCGTTTTTGCGGTCGAGGCGCACCGGGAAGATCACGGCGGCGTCGGGCGTGTCTGAAGAAAGGAGCACGTCTGCGACCGGGAGCTGGAACGTGCGTGCGGCGCCGTCGGTGGCGCCGGAGAGGCTGACGGCGGTGGGGATATTCGAATAGATCCAGCGCGAGGCCTCGGTGCGCGTGAGTTCGCCGCGATAAATATTGAGGAACGCGATCGCCCAGAGCAGTGTGCCGCCGAGGGCGAGCGCGGCCGGGGCGGCGGCGAGGAAGCGCAGGCGGCGGTTGCGCAGCCGGAGGGCGATTTCGCGCGCGGCGACGACGAGAAAGCCGGCGGCGATCACGGCGAGCATCGGGTAGATGGGCAGCTGGTAGCGGATCGACTTGACGTATTGGGTGCCCTGATAGAGGAAGAAGCCGACGACCCAGAGCAGTGGCACGAGCAGCGCCTGAGGGCGATAGCCTTGCAGCAGTCGGCGCGTGAAAAACAGGATGCCCAGCAGCGCGGTGAGGGCGAGTGGGATGCCGAGGCCGTAGAAGACGATGTTGCCGAGCGGGAAGGAGATCGGCGCGCGATTGGCCCATTGCCAGCCGAACGGCGGGTCGAACTGACCGCTGGCGGTGAAGGCGGCCTGCTGCAGCTCGGCGACCCAGCGAGCGGACGGCGCGAGGATCGGGCGCAGTGCTTCAGGCAGCGCGCGAGTGATGCGCGTGACGGTTTCCGGCATCTGCGCGGTGTTCAGACAGATTTCGCGCTGGGCGTCCGGGAGCGAATCGCAGGCGCGCAGCGTGTATTGCCATTCGACTGTGCTGCTGCCGACGAAGCCATAGGGCTGAGTGATGCGAAATCCGGCGAAGGTGACGACGCCGGCGATGAGGGTGGCGATGACGGCGTCGGCGATCGGGCCGAAGCCGGGTCGGCGGTCGCGCAGAAGGACGATGATGATTGAGAGGACGACGAGGACGGCGGTGGGCCAGACCGAAATTTTGCAGGCGACGGCGAGGCCGGAGAAGAGGCCGGCGAGGGCGGCGTCGGCCCAGAGGCCGTAGGGGCGCTGAGTAGAGCGCAGGCGGCGCATGGCGATGCGCGCGCAGAAATAGAGGCACCAGGCGGTGAAGGTGGTGAGCAGCGCTTCGACGACGAAGAATTTGGCGTGCTGAATCTGGAGGACGGTGAGCGCAGAGAGCGCGGCGGCGAGCAGGCCGGCGCGGCGGCCGAAGAGGTGGCGCGCGGTGAGGAAGACGGCGAGCACGGTGAGCGTGTCGGCGAGGGCGGAGAGCATGCGGCCGACGAGGCGGATGATTTCGTAGCCGGTGAAGAAACCTTCCGGGCAGGGGGAGGGTGCGGAGGGGAAGAGCGCGCGGCCGAGCATCTGCGGCAGCAGGGCGCGGTCCGGGCCGCAGCCGGAGTCGAGAAATTCCGCGGCGGCGCGGGCGCCGAAGAGTGGGAGTGTGCCGTAGACCCAGCTCTGGCGCAGGTTATAGGGGTTGAGCGGCGAGGCGGCGGAATCGAAGTAGTCGGCGAGGGAATCGGGCATCCGCAGACCGGAGACGACGTTGGTGACGTGGCGTTCGTCCGGGTGATTGAACTGGCTCTGGTCCCAGTTGATGTCGGAGAAGCGCAGCATGGCTGCGGCGAGGAGGATCAGTGGGAGGAGCAGCGGGCGCAGCCTTGTGCGGATGTGATTCATGGGGGGAAGAGCGGGGGTGCCGGACCAGCCTTTCAGGATGGTCCTGCACGGCTACGCGCCGAGTTTGCCGAGGCGGCTGGCGTGCGCCAGGGCGAGCGTCATGATGTCGGCGGCGCGGATGGTGCCGAGGCCGCCGCGGGCGCATTCGCGTTCGCCGAAGCCGGTGCTGCGGTCGCGGCGTGCGGTGGCGGGCGCCCACAGGAGCAGGGGCACGGGATGGCCGGAGTGCGCGCGCAGCTGGCTGGGTGTGCAGTGGTCGCCGGTGACGACGAGCACATCGGGCTTGAGCGCCAGCAGGGTCGGCAGAGCGGCGTCGACTTCTTCGATGACGGCCTTTTTGGCGTCGAAGTTGCCATCTTCGCCGCGGCTGTCGGTGTATTTCACGTGAATGAAGAGGAAGTCGTAGTCATTCCAGGCCTGCGCGGCGGCCTCGAATTCTTCGGCCACGGTGTGCGCGTGGTGCGGCACGACGTCCATACCGACGAGTGAGGCGACGCCGCGGTACATCGGGTAGACGGCGATGGCGCCGGCCTTGAGACCATAGACCTCGCGGTATTTGGGCAGGCCGGGGTCGGTGCTGAAGCCGCGCAGCGTCATGCCATTGGCCGGGGCGTCGTCGCGGATGACGGCGGTGGCGGCGGCGATCCACTCGTTGAAGAGGGTGGCGGTGCGCTGAGCGGCGGCATCGTCTGCAGCTGCAGCGCACTGCAGGGGAGCGACGCCGGTGCGCTGCGGGTCGGTGCCTTCGATGGCGCCGGAAAGGCCGGGGCCGCGCATGACGGCAAGGAAGCGATAGTCCTGCACCGCTTCGACGAAGATCTTGACGTCGGCGGATAGACGGATGTCGGCGGCGTTGATCTTGGCGACGAGGCGCTGGCAGACTTCGGTCGGAATGCGGCCGGCGCGGCGGTCGGTGATGAGGCCGTCGGCGTTGAGCGTGCAGAAATTGCCGCGCACGCAGACGTCCTGGTCGCCCACGGGGAATCCGATGCCGACGGCTTCGAGGATGCCGCGGCCAATTTCGTATTCGAGCGGGTCATAGCCGAAAAGGCTGAGGTGGCCGGGCCCGCTGCCGACGGCGATGCCGGGGCCGGCGGGGTAGTGCTGGCCGAGGCAGCCCTGCTGCGCGAGCAGGTCGAAGTTGGGCGTGTGAGCGGCTTCGAGTTCGGTCTTGTCGTCTTCCGCGCGGGGGAGCCCACCGATGCCGTCCATCACCAGCAGCACGATTTTCGTGGTTGCAGGCTGCTGCAGTTCCTTGAGAAGTTGAAAATTAGCCATAGCGTTGTGTCCGGCACCTAGTCTACTATCGGACCGGGGGCTGACCGGGCAGACAGGGCGTGAAAGCGCGTATATTTGGCAGAATTGCGCGACGAGAAAGTATGAATTCCCCCGGCTTGATAGGTTTTGACGTTTCTAAGCGCTTGAAAATTAGAAATCCGATGCTATAGTATGTCGCGCCCGACGAAATCGGGTTTCCGTCGAGACGAAAATGCGAGAGCACGCTTCCCATTCTTTCAAGGTCTTCGCCGTATGTGCTAGCAGCCCATTTTGTTCGATTTTGTTTTTTGTGAGCTGATTACGCCTTCGCGTGTGCGCTGCCTGACCAGCAGACCTGACCCTTCCCGATGAGCAGTCCACTCTTGCGCATCCCCTTCGTCCCGTTTTCCCGTGCACCCGCTATGCTCGTGATGACCATACGCGCCACACGATGGTGGTCGATTTGCGTCGATGAGCGTAACCGAGGAGAGATTTCTGCGTCAAAGTTCTGATTCGTGCTATTTTCCTGCGTGATCGGCATCGCGCATGGGGTTTTTCCGTGCCGACTCTAAATTTCACATTCGTTCTATCAGGTCAGTATTTTTCGGGAGAAATTTTCAATGAACAGACTGTATGTGGGCAATCTGTCGTATTCGACGACGGATGAGGGCTTGCGCGCATTCTTTTCGGAAGCAGGCGACGTGTCCGACGCGGAGATCGTGATCGATCGCGCGACCGGGCGCAGCAAGGGCTTCGCGTTTGTGACGATGGTGTCTGACGAAGGCGCACAGAAGGCGATCAACGTGTTGAACGGACAGCCGTTGGACAATCGTGCATTGCGCATCGACTTCGCCAAGCCGAAGGAAGATCGACCGCGCAGCAGCTTCAGCAGCGGCGCCGATGATCGACCGCGCAGCAACTACGGCGATTCGCGCGGCGGCGGACGCAGCAGCGGAGACTCGCGCGGTGGGTTCGGCGGCGGACGCAGCGGCGGAGACTCGCGCAGCAGTGGTGGTGATCGGCGGCCGGCCGGGCGCCGCGAATACGGCGACGACTACTAGAGATTTCGAACGGTACGGATACGAATAGGTGCGTCGCAAGGCAAGCGCGCCGCCGAATCTCGGCGGCGCGCGTTTTTTTTCGTGCCCGATAGCGCGTCTGGTGGCGGGAGTGGCGAGCGGCGGGAAATGAACTAACCTCAGTCGTTGCGGATGCTGATAATAGAAAATAATTCGAAATCTAAAAGAGTCTG
This sequence comes from Chloroflexota bacterium, assembly GCA_964201495.1. Taxonomy (GTDB): domain Bacteria; phylum Chloroflexota; class Anaerolineae; order J036; family Brachytrichaceae; genus CANJQH01. The sequence goes on from CAXNFZ010000030.1 coordinate 10,972, forward strand.
CATCGAAAGTATGAACTCCTAAAGATTGGAAACGCCTACACTGAGGCGTATGCGCAGGATCGAATTCGGGATGCATCGTTTGTTTGCTGTGGTGCTGGTCGCCACGGCCTGCATCTTTGGCGCCGTTGTGGCCCTTGTGATCGTGATGCAGACGGAGACCGGAGACCGAATGCTGCGTTTGCTGCGCATCGAATCTGCGCGACAGGATGCTGCTGTGCAGGACGTCATATTGATTCCGGGCACGGTGGAACTGCCGGCGGAGGTAGAGCCGGCGTTGCGGGAGGCGCTTGGGCGACGGGCGACGGCTGTGCGTGCGTACTACGCCGTGACGGCGTTCGAATGCGACGCCGGGACGTGTTTTGCGTCGGTGGCGGGGTTCGACGATTTGCCGGACCCGGATGCGTGGACGCTGCACCAGGCTGCGGAGATTTCGCTCGTGGTGCTGGTGCGACAGCCGGACGGCAGTTACGTCGCCGCACGAGAAGACGAAGCGCAGGTGGACATGCTGCTGTCGTCGTCGCAGTCTGCGGACGCACAGCGACTGGGCGTCGAACGACGATTGCGGGCGTCGGACGTCGCGACGGCGACGCTGCGCTACGACTTCCCGTGGGCGCAGGGCACGTCGATGCTGTATGGCTCGCTGGGAGTGCATCGCGGCGGGTTCATCACCGGATGGAAGGCGGTCGATCTGCTCTCCGATGGAAATGGCGATGCCAATCATGCTCCGAACGAAATCGTCGCCGCCGTGGACGGCACGATCAGCTACGTCTGCAACGACGGCGTGAATCTTGCCGTGCGCATCGGCAACCTGATGTACGTGCACTTGTTGCCGAACGAAGGCCGGCTGCGGGTGGGAGAAGCATTTCAGCGGGGGGAACGGCTGGGCCGTTTGAAGCCCGGCAGCTTCAGCGCCCGCTGCGGCTATGCTTCGCAGCAGCCGCAGAATTTCCATTTGCACCTGGCATTTCCGGATGCGCCCTCCTTTACGATGGGCGGCTGGACGTTGAACATGGACGACGGCGTGTGGCGTCGCGGCGACGCTGCGTGGCGTCCGGGCCGGTGGCTGCGCAACGACGGCGATCCGGATGTGCCGACGCCGACGCCTGGCCCGACGCGCACGCCGACCGTCACACGCACGCCTGGCCCGACGCGCACGCCGACCGTCACACGCACACCTGGCCCGACGCGCACGCCGGCTGCCACGCCGACGCCGACGCCATGTCCGTCTGCCGCAGTGGGCGACGCCGATTGTGACGGCGAGGTGGACGGCGTGGATTACTCGTACTGGCTGAGCGGCCGGGAGGAAGCGGACTTCAACCGCGACGGCTTCGTGAATGAGACGGACTTCGTGGTCTGGCGTGAGCATCGCAACACGGTGACGACGAACCTGCTGGCGCGCGGGGACGCGGCGCCGGTGGAGGCCCGGCTGGTGCTGACCGAAGTGGGGGCGGTGCGCGGGATCAGCGGCACACGCAGCTTCGATCTGGCGATCGAGCTTACGTTTGCATCGGCGCCGTCGTCCGAGTCTGCCACGCGCACACTGCACTACGCGCGCGTCGAGCTGGCGGTTCCGACAGACACGCTGCGCATGCCGGCGGGTGCGGTGCTGAATGCGGCGCCGTCCGGCCTGGGGCGGTTGATCGACGCGTCCGACGCGGCGGAGATCGACGGCAGCGGCTTCCTGCGCCTGGAACTGGGCGCGCAGAGCGTCGTCGCTGCGCCGCAGACGATGCGGACCATCACGCTGGCGCTGGGGCGCTTCGAGACCGTGCGCGAGCTGCGCGAGTCGGTCACGCTGATGCTCTACGGCGCGCAGTTCGTGACGAGCGACGCCGTCGCCGTGCCGATCAGCTTTACGACGCTCGAGATCCTGCCGGATCGGCGATTGAATCTGCCGATGGTGATGGAGCGCTGACGGTGCGGACGGCTTTGTTAAAATCGGTTATATTTAAATTGTTACATTTTGAGCATTCCTCAATTTCGTGCGTGTGCTGTAAATAGCAAAATTTCGTAACTACTCAGGCCTAAATCAGTATTTCCCGCGAAACGCGCCATTCCTTCCCCCGAAGGGAGAAGGAATAGCGCGTTTCGCGTTGGAAAAATGGATGGCCTGAGTAGTTACAAAATTTCACAATGCTGCGCATGGGAAATGGATTGAGCCTCGTCGCTACGTATGTATTGAATCGTGCAAAGCAAATGCCGGAAAAGGGTTTGCCAAGGATTTGTGTATCAATGAAGAAAACATCTCGCAATGAGATCCGAAACACGCACTGGTTGATCCGGTTTGCGTTGTCGACGGTCATGCTGGCGTCGGCATTCGCCACGAACGCACCTGCATCCGCCGCCCCGTCGTCGGGCTGTGTGTCGAATACCGACAATGCGGGCGCAGGTTCGCTGCGCCAGTGCATTATTGATGCCGATGCCTCAGGCGCGACGACGACGATCACGTTTGATTCGTTGTTCGACACGCCGCAGACGATTGTTCTTGCGTCGACTCTGGAGATCGGCAGGAACATCATCATTGCGCGGCCGATCACCAGCCCGCTTACCCTGAGCGGGAATCACGAGGTGCGTGTCATGCGCGTGCTGTCCACGACCACCTTTGAGAATATCGTCATTACGCATGGTGATGCGCGCCTTTTGTTTCGGGCATCGTCTGCACTTACTGACCCAGGGTTTAACGGCGCGGGCATCTACAACGAAGGGAATCTGACGCTGCGCAGCGTCAGTGTCATTAGCAATTCTGCCGGGAACTTTGGCGGCGGCATCTATAACGCGGGTGACCTGACGGTCGACTCGAGCACGTTCGACGATAACCGGTCCAGTAATGGTGAGGGCAATTACGGCGGTGCGATCTACAACACAAATACCCTGACTGTCACCAGCAGCACTTTCACCAGTAATTTTGCAACGAATGAGGGAGGAGCAATCTACAATGACTATTCCCCAGCCAGCGTTTTTCTCAGCGATACGCTGATCTTCTCGAATTTTGCAGGCGCTGGCGGCGGAATTCTCACGTTCGGGCCGGTGGTGATCGAAAATAGTCAGCTGCGCGGCAATAGCATCGATGCGTTAGGCGGAGGCGGCACCGGTGGTGGAGGCGCAATTTGGAGCCAGACTTTCTTGTCGATCCGCAACTCCGTCTTTGCAACGAACACGTCCATTTACGGAGCTGTATATAACGCTGGTGAGGGCGGAGTGCTTTACGTCACCGGCACTACTTTTATTTCAAATTCAGCCACATACGGAGCGGGAATTTACAGCAACGGTAACGATACGCATGTGGCCGACTCCGTATTCGAGGGCAATACGGCGATCAGCGGTGGTGCACTGTTCTCTCAATGGGGCAGCCACACGGTTCTCGACTCGCAGTTCGTAGGCAATTCGGTCACGGGAGAAGGCGCGGCAGGCGGCGCCATTCATCAGGACAGTGGCCAGGTTGTCATTGAACGAACAAGTTTTCGCGACAACGTGAGCAGCCAGGGAGCCGGCGGCGCAATTTCTGCGCAAAAATTTGCTGACGGGCGTCCGTCCGCATCCGCCAGCCGCGCATCGGACATAGTAGATTCTGCACTCTTTGTGCGCGACAGCGAGTTCGTCAATAACCGCGTCACGTTCGGAAACGGCGGCGCAATTGTGCAGTCCAACTCCGGCATCGATGCGATCCCAGTAAGCATCACGGGCACTACGTTCTACTCGAACACGGCGACCAACGGGGGTGCGATTGCGACGGATAATTCGTTGATCAGTATTGAAATTGCCAACAGCACCTTCCATAACAACACTGCTTTTTCGAATCCCACGCGTCCCTGCATAGGGCAGTGTCGTGCTGCGAGCGGGAGCGGCGACGGCGGCGCGCTGTACTTGAATGGCCCGTCGTTCGTCACGAATACGACGATCTACAGCAACAGCGCTTCAGGCTCCGGCGATGGCGTGTTCATGACGCCGCCGCTGCTGCCTCGATCGAGTGCGGGCAGCGATTTTGTGTTCGTGAATACCATCTTCGCAGGCACTGGGAGTGCTCAGTGCGGCGGCGAAGGCACGATCACGGGCACTGCCAACATCGCTACGGATTCATCCTGCGGCAACGCTGCCGAGTACGCGTCCGTCGGCATCGGCAACTTCGACAACTACGGCGGCTTTGCGTCTACGCTGCCGCTGCTCCCCGGCTCCCCCGCGCTCAATGCCGGCGACGACGCCGCTTGTTCGACGGCCGACCAGCGCGGCATTGCGCGCGTCGACGTTTGTGACGTCGGCGCCTTTGAGTCGCGCGGCTTCAGCTTCGGCATCGTCTCCGGCTCGCCGCAGTCGACGTCGATTGGTACGAACTTCGCGCAGCCGCTTGTGGTGGCCTACACCAGCAGCTACAGCGAGCCGGTCGGGCCAGGCGGTCCGATCACGCTGACAGCGCCGAACAGCGGCGCCAGCATTTCGCCAAACACACAGATCACCGGTGTGGTGGATGCCTCCGGCCGTTTGACGACGACGCTGACGGCCAACGACATCGGCGGAACATACGCCGTGACGGTTGCGGCGCAGAGCGTCGCAACGCCGGTCATTGCAAGTCTGACGAACAACGCTCCGCCCGACGACACGTCGCTGGTGAATCTGGAGATTGATCCGGGCACGCTGGCGCCGACGTTCATCAGCAGCACGAAGGGCTACTCGGCGGGGGTGGTGCCGTATGTCGTGGCATCGGCCACTGTGACGGCGACGACGAGCGACGAAGGCGCATACGTGGTGTATTCGGCGGCGCCCGGGTCGTGCACAAACCCGATTCTTGCGAAAGGCCTCTCCCAGGTAAGTGCTCCGTGCACGCTGGAAGTCGGCTTGAACGTCATCACCGCGACGGTGAATAGCGGCGATTTGCCGGCGTCGGTGAGCGTCTATACGATCACGATCACGCGCGAGCCAGAGATTCTGTCCGACGACACGTCGCTGGTGAATCTGGAGATTGATCCGGGCACGCTGGCGCCGACGTTCATCAGCAGCACGAAGGGCTACACGGCGGGGGTGGTGCCGTATGTCGTGGCATCAGCCACCGTGACGGCGACGACGAGCGACGAAGGCGCATACGTGGTGTATTCGGCGGCGCCCGGGTTGTGCACGAACCCGGAAAATAAAGGCCTCTCTCAGGCAAGTGCCCCGTGCACGCTGGAAGTCGGCTTGAACGTCATCACCGCGACGGTGAATAGCGGCGATTTGCCGGCGTCGACGGGCGTCTATACGATCACGATCACGCGCGCGGCGCCGGAAATCACGCTCGTGCTCGGCAACATGTGGCCGAAGACGGGTGTGCCCACGGGCCTGATGCCGGTGTCGCTGCTGGGCGAAGGCTTCCTGAATGTGCTGACGGTGACGGTTGACATCACGGCAGTGAAGCGGTTCACGATCGTGAACGACAACCGCATTGACTTCGTGATGCTGCCGGGCACGGCGGGCCAGAAGGTGGACGTGAAGGTGGAGTCGGCGGATGCGTCTGCGCTCGCACAGCAAATCTTTACCTACCTGGACACATCGAGCGGCTCGGTGGGTGCGGGGGGTGGCACGATCACCACATCAAGCGGCGTGACGCTGGTGGTGGCAGGACTGGGGGGCTCCTTCGTGTTGACGTTCACGCCGACGACGCCGCCGCAGCAGTTCATCGGCAACCTGTTGATGTATTCGTTCCAGCTCGAGGCACTGCTGAACGGCGACTCGATTCCGACGATCTCGAATCCGGTCACGATCACGTTGTCGGTGAACCCGGCGGATGTGCCGGTGGGCGAGACGCCGTATTTGTATGAATACGTGCCGCCATCAACCTCGAATCGCGTCGGTGGCGAGTCTCGGGCTCTCGATGCCGCCCCCGGCGAATGGCAGTTTGTGCCTGGTCAGGCCTACGATGCAGTGAATGGCGTGGTGACGGCGCCGCTGTATCGGATGAGCAGCTACACACTGAGCACGCTGAAGCTGAGGACGTGGTGGTTCCCGAACGTCGGCGGGCACTTCGGACATAGTATCGTCCCGCTCGACGGCAGGTAATTCGTAACAGTGGGAGTGCGCAAAGCCCAATTGGTATCCGCGAAACACG
>CAXNFZ010000031.1:0-16832 GCA_964201495.1 Chloroflexota bacterium
CCATCACAATCACTGGGAAGGGTGGTAAATTTCTCCTGCAGCACATCATGAGTGAAATATGAGTGAAATATGAGTGAAATTATCGACCTCAAACACCTCCAGCGTGCCTACGCTGAACTGACCGTGCGCTTCGGCATTAACGTGCAGCCGAAGCAATGCGTGCTAATCAGCGCCGAACTCGTCGCACGCGATTTCGTTGAACTGCTTTCGGACGCGTGCTATGCCGCTGGCGCCAAATATGTGCACATACAGTGGATCGATCCGAAGACGCTGCGCAGCCGCATGCTGCACATTGCTGACGAGGACGTCGAGTACCTTCCCGAATTCGAAGTGCAGCGTTTCGAACAGCACGCGCGCGAACGATGGGCGCGCATCGCCGTCACCGGGGAGGAGTTTCCGGACATCCTCGACGACGTCGATTCCCAGCGTATGAGCCGCGCACAATCGGCGCGCGCGCAGCAGGTGCGCACCTATATCGATGCGCAGATGTCGAATTACATGCAATGGTCGGTCGTGGCCTTCCCGACCCGGAACTGGGCGTGCAAGGTCTTCCCTGACCTCGATCCCGCTGACGCTTTGCAGCGGCTGTGGCGGCTGGTGCTGCAGATGGTGCGTGCCGATCGCCCGGATCCGCTGCAGGAGTGGAGCGAGCACGAAGCACGCCTGAAGAAAATCTGCGCCTATATGGCTCAGAATGCCGTGCGCACCATCCGCTACATTGATCCGACTCCCGCAGCCGATGGAAAGCCGTCGACTGACCTGACCGTCGGCCTCAACGACGCGCCGATCTGGATGGCCGGGTCCAGTCACACGCCCGAAGGCGTGTCGTTCATGCCCAATATGCCGACCGAAGAGGCGTTCTGTTCGCCGCACCGCCTGAAGGCGGATGGCTGGGTGCGCACGTCCAAGCCGTTCTTTCCGCTGGCGCGCGAGGTGCGCGACGCGTATTTTCGCTTTGAAGCAGGTGAATGCGTCGAGGCGCACGCTGAACACGGCGATGATGCCCTGCAAAGTTTTCTCAAGATCCCCGGAACGCGGCGTCTGGGCGAGGTGTCGATGGTGGATGTGCGCTCGCCCGTGAATCAGACGGGTCTCGTGTTCTACGAGACGCTCTTCGACGAAAACGCGTGCTGCCACGTCGCATTCGGCCGCGCCTACACCGAATGTGCTGCCGGCGCCACCACGATGTCGCCCGAGCAGCGTGAGGCGATCGGCCTGAACGAATCGAACGCACACGAGGACTTCATGATCGGCACTCCGACCATGAATGTGTATGGAATCCGAGCAGATGGCAGTGTCGTGCCTGTGATGAACGCCGGCATGTTCGTTGACGAGATTTTTGCGTGATAGGCCGTCATCCGACACGAGTACAGATCGATCTTGCGGCGCTGCGCGCAAATGTGCGCCTCATCCATGACCTCGTCGCGCCGCGCGCCCGGGTGATGGCGGTGGTGAAGGCGAACGCCTACGGCCACGGCGCTGTTGCCGCCGCGCGCGCAGCCCTCGAGGGTGGCGCTGAATGGTGCGCTACTGCGACGCTGCCGGAAGCGGTCGCCCTGCGCCAGGCCGGCATTGCGGCGCCGCTCCTGGCGCTCGGCTACACGTCGGTTGCGCTCGTCCCTGACGCGCTCGCACATGATCTGCGCGTGACGCTCTACGATGTCGACGTGGCGCGCGCCGCGGCTGCGACGGCTGCTGCCAGCGGACATACGCTGCGCGTCCACGTCAAGATCGACACCGGAATGGGGCGGCTGGGCGTGTTTCCACAGGACGCGCGCGCGTTCATCATGCAGCTGCGCGCCATGAACGGCCTGCAGGTTGAGGGAGCGTTTACCCACTTCGCCACGTCGGAAAGCGACGCCGAGAACACGCGCGCACAGATTCGGCGCTTCGATGACGCCACGCGCGACATCGACGACCTGCTCAGGCACGCCTGCAATTCTGCTGGCGTGTTTGCACACCCGGAAGCACACTTCGATATCGTCCGGCCCGGGCTGGCGATCTATGGCTTGTCGCCGTTCGAACCGGGCGACGAGCCGCCGGCGGCGCGCGCGCTGCAGCCTGCGCTGCGCTGGCGCACCGAAATCGCTTCGGTGAAAGAATTGCCCGATGGCGCATCGGTCGGTTACAACGGCCGCTATCGCTGCGTTGGCCCGCGTCGCATCGCCGTGATCCCCGTCGGCTACGGCGACGGAATGCGTCGCACGCCGCAAAACGCCGTGGAAGTGCTTGTGCACGGTCGACGTGCGCCGATTCGTGGCTCGGTGTGCATGGATCAATGTATGGTCGACGTCACCGCTGTGCCGGATGTGCGCATCGGTGACGAAGTGGTGCTGCTCGGCGAGCAGGAGAACGCACGCATCACCGCCGAAGACGTCGCCATGCGCACGGGCACCGTGAACTACGAAGTCGTAACGGCGCTCGCAGCGCGGCCAGAGCGAGAGTACATCGAACGCGTCCGCTCGTAGCTGTGCGCACGCTGCAGGCCGTTTCGCCTGATATCGTGCATCATTCCAGCCAGCCGATTTCCCATCGCGATATGCGCTCTCTCACCTGTGCGGGCGAGACAGCGTCCTTCACAGGAAAGAGTGATGCGGACCTGAATCAGCCCTAACTTTTTATGCATTACATCACCCGTCCCTTTGAGACCATCGATGAGCACGTGCAGTGCGAGGACTTGCAGCGGGAGGTCTGGATCGGGGACACTGCCGTGCCGTCGCACATGACTTTGACCGTGCAGCGCCACGGCGGTCTGACGATGGGCGCATTCGATGACGAAGGCTTACTGCTTGGTTTTGTGATGAGCATGCTGGCTCCGGCGCACCAGGCCGGCGCTGTGCGAGAGCTGTGCCACCATTCGCACATCGCAGCCGTGCGCAACGAATTGCACGGCCGTGGGATCGGCGAGGCGCTCAAGCGCGCACAGGCGAACGACGTGCGCGCACGCGGACTGAATTTGATCACCTGGACCTACGATCCGCTCGAGGCGCGTAACGCCCGCCTCAATATTGGCAAACTCGGCGCAATCTGCCGCACATACATCCGCAACTGCTACGGCGATATGCCGGATGTGCTCAATCGCGGTTTGCCGTCCGATCGTTTCGAGGTGGAATGGTGGCTGGATGAGCGGGCTGAAGCGCAGGACATGCGCGTCATGGCGGCGGGCAGCATGAAAATTCCGGTGCGCCGCGGTCGACGTGATGCGTCGCTGATCGAAATCGACATCCCGACCGACTTTCAGCAATTGAAGCGCAGCGACCCGAACAGCGCGCGCGAAGTGCGCATGCACACGCGCGATGAATTCGAGCGCGCTTTTCAGAGCGGCTATGCCGTGACCGAATTCACGGCACACACCGATCGCGCTTACTACACGCTCACAAAGCTCGGCTAGCATTGCGCAGTCACACGACATGGTTCAGCCGCAGATCAGTAATTTTTTGCGAGACACGCGATCCCTACTGCGAAGAGCGGGGGATCGCTACTATTGCGGTTCTCCTGTTTAACTTCTATGCCAGACATACTTTTGTACATCCTGGTCTTCATCGTGCTGATCGGCCCGTTGATGATCATTCACGAACTGGGACATTTCTGGGGCGCGAAAGCTGCAGGTGTGCGCGTCGAGGAATTCGGCCTTGGATTTCCACCTCGCGTCCTGAAGCTCTTCGAGCGCGACGGGACGGTGTTCACGATCAATCTCCTGCCGATTGGGGCGTTCGTGCGCATGACGGGCGAGGACGATCCAAACGATCCGCGCAGCCTGGCGGCCGCGCCGAAGCGCTGGCGGTTGATCACACTGGCGGCTGGGCCGCTGATGAACTTTATCGGTGCGTTTGTGATTTTCGTGCTGGCGTATCTGCTCTTCGCCGTGCGGCCGGTTCAGTATCAGTATCGTGTGACGGAGGTCAACGCCGACAGCGCCGCCGAGCAGATCGGCTTGCGCGCTGGCGACGCGATTCAATCGATCGACGGACGGTCGATGCTGCAGCGCATCGAGTATGGCGCGGCCATAGAGCCGGCGTCGCCGAATCATGCGGTGCTGCGCGAGTCGGTGCTGGCGGCCCAGGGGCGTGAGATCACGGTCGTCGTCCTGCGGCCGGAGAATGCTGAGCGCATGGCGAACGAAAGTGAAGTGACGCTGCGTGCAGCGGTTCCGGCGAGCCTGAATGTCGAAGCGCCGCTCGGCATTCGCCTGGCGTATCAGATGCTCAAGGCAGAACGCATTCCATACACCATCGGCGAGTCGGTGAGCCGCGGGGCGGCGGACTTTGGGCGCATCGTGAATACGATCATCACGCTGCCGACGGAGATCGCGCGACGCGGGATGACGCTGGAGCAGGCGCGGCCGGTGAGCGTCATCGGCATGACGCAGATGGGCGTGAGCCTGATCGAGAACCGCGAAGTCGAGGGGTACTTCTCGTTCGTCTGGTTTGCAGGCTTCATCAGCTTCGCACTCGGTCTGACGAATCTGCTGCCGCTGCCGGCGCTGGACGGCGGCCGCATCGTCTTTGTGCTGATCGAATGGATTCGCGGCAAGCCGATCGACCCGCAGCGCCAGCAGTGGGTGCACGGGATCGGCTTTGCGCTGCTGCTGGGCTTGTCGGTGCTGATCATGCTGCTCGATATCGTGCGGCCGATCGTGCCGATGCGGTAAGCAGGCGGCAAAGCCCCAGTAAAGTGCGTGTGACAGCGGCCCTCGATTTTCGGGGGCCGCTGTTGCATGTACAGGGTGCGTCTGCAGTGAGGGGCAGCTTTTGACGGCAGATTTTCCTCACGCGAAGCCGTAAAGAACGCGAAGCGAGCGGCTCCGCGCGAGAAATGCATTTACTCCAAATACTGCATGTCGGTCATGTCGGTCATGTCGGTCATGTCGGTCATGTGGAAGCCGTGACGACGAATTCCATGACTTTTGCACACACTCGTGCGATGATGGGCGCACATGCCCAGGAAGAAAGAAAAATCCCTTGCCTTTGAAGAAGCGCTGATGCAGCTCGACGCGACGGAAGTGCAGAGTGACGAAGTGCTGCGTGCGTTGTCCGGAGCCGGCAGCGACCGGCAGGCGGAATTCGAGAAAGTATGGCGTGCGCTGGATGCCGAACGGCGCGCAGTGATTTGCCATCAGCTCGACGAACTCTCACGCGAGGATGTCGAAGTGGAATTCTCGCTGGTCTTCCGGGTGGCGCTGCGTGACACAGATGCGCGCGTGCGTTTGTCGGCGGCGCGCGGCTTGTGGGAATCCGATTCAGCGGATGTGATTACGCCGCTGGTGCAGCTGCTGCGCAACGACTCGAGCGAGGAAGTACGCGCGGCGGCGGCACAAACCCTCGGACATTTTCTCTATGCAGTGGAGATCGAACGTCTGAGCGCCGCACGCGGCCGCGAGATCTATGAGGCATTGCTGCTCACACTGAGGCGCGCGCCCGACGAATCGGAGTTGTATCAGCGTGCGCTCGAGTCGATTGCATATGCCGGTAGCGTCGACGTGGATTTCTTTCTGCGCAGCGCGATCGCCTCTGAAGATGCCGGCTTGAAGATGAGCGCTGTGATGGGGATGGGGCGCAGCGAGAATCAGGCTTACCAGCTGCTGGTGCGCGCCGAACTGCAGAACGTGTCGCCGAATGTGCGGCGTGAGGCTGCGCGTGCGGCGGGTGAGCTCGAAGATGCCGACGCAGTCAAAGTGCTGGCCGAGCTGATCGACGATTCCGAGCAGTCGGTGCGCGAGGCGGCGATTGAAGCGCTCGCACATGCCGGCAGCGCAGAGGCGAAGCGCGTCCTCGAATCCGTGGTGGCCTCTGCTGATTCGGACTTGAAAGAGAAGGCCGAAGAGGCGCTGCAGATGTACGAGATGCTGCACGGCGAGTACGACTTCAATGTGAACATCTTCGATGAAGAATCACGCACATCGTTTCACACCGTGAACGCGGCGAAGCTCTTGCGGGCCGAACGAGACGAATCCAAGGCGGCGGCCGAGCAGGACAAATCGAAGGCGGCGGATGAGTGAGCCAGCGGATAACACGGGTGCCTGACAGCGCCGGAAAATTCGGACAGACAAAGATCCCTTTTCGCGCAATTTTTGCAGCAGCGTTGTTGATTGCGGCGACGGCTGCTGCGGCATTGATCAGTCTGCGCTCGGCACAGCGCCTCGATGCGCGCGGTCGTGAAGCTGGATTTTCGCAGCCGATCTTCGGCGCAGCAGATCTTCAGCTTGGTGTGAACGCAGCGTTCGATGCTGATGACGCCGATGTGCTCGCGGCGCATCTCGATCTGTTGCAGGACGCAGGCGTGCGCGTCGTGCGGCAGGAGTTCCGCTGGGCGGCGATCGAGCCGCAGCGCGCGCAGTATGACTGGGCGGTGAGCGACAGAATCATCGCTGCCACGCGCGCGCGCGGTATGCGCTTGTTGCCGGTGTTGTGGACGACGCCGGGCTGGGCGCGTGGCGATTCCGGATCACTCGCTGCTCCGGCGCACGACACTGCGCCGCCGCATAATCCGGCCGATTTTGCGCGCTTCGCCGCTGCATTCGCACAGCGCTATGGTGGTGATGATTTCATCGCGTATCAGATCTGGGACGAGCCGAATTTGTCTTCGGCATGGGGCGATGGGCTGGTGAATCCCACGCTCTATCTGCAGATGCTGCAGGCCGCGCGCGCAGCCATTCATGCCGCCGACACTGACGCCGTCATCGCCCTGGCGGCGCTGGCGCCGACCGTCGAGCAGAGCACGGTCAACCTTGCGCCGCAGACGTACTTGCTGCGGCTGTATCAGCTCGGCGGACATCAGGCGTTCGACGTCGCTGCAGCAAAGCCATTTGGCTTTGATCTGCCACCGGATGATCGGCGCGTCGATGCCGGCCTGCTGAATTTTTCGCACGTGATTTTGATGCGCGAGGTGATGGTCGCGCATGGTGAAGGGCACAAGTCGATCTGGGCGGCGCAGTTCGGCTGGAACGCGCTGCCCGCCGGCTGGAGCGGCGAGCCGTCGATCTGGGGCAGCGTCACGCAAGCGCAGCAGGCAGATTACATGCGGCGAGCAGTGCAGCGTGCAGCACAGGAGTGGCCGTGGATGGGAGCGATGTTTCTCGAAAATCTTGCGCCGCGACCGCGCGCCGCTGCGCCCGAACGCGATGCGCGCTGGGGTTTTGCGCTGCTGCAGCCGGACGGCGCGCCGCGTGCGTTGCTCGATGCGCTGCAGGCGGCGCAGGCTGACGCAGCTGCAGCGTCGCGTGCGGCGTTGTTCGCTGATTGTCGGATGCCGCAGAGCCTGGCGCGCACGCTGCGGCTTGAGAATCTGATCACGGCGTTGCCCGAGGTGACTGCGTCGGCGCCCGACTGCCGCGCGCCGAATTCACTTGCGCAGTTCACCGCAGGCTGGCGCTTCGAGCCGCTCGGCGCTGATATCCCCGAGCGGCCGGACGCGAAGGTGACCGTGCGTTTTCATGGTGATGCGTTCGCGCTACTCGTGCGGCGCGCGAATTACCGCGCGTATACGTACGTCACGATCGACGGCGCGCCGGCCAACCAGCTTCCGCGTGACGAGCGCGGCGCGTACCTGATCATGACCGCGCCGAATCTGGCGCCGGTGATCGAGACGATCGAAGTGGCGCGCGATCTTGGGCCGGGCGAACACGTGGCGGAGATTACCGTCGACCGCGGATGGAACCAGTGGGCGCTGATTGGCTGGAGCGCGCGTGATGTGAGCGGCATGAACTACGACGCAGCGACGACGGCGACGGCGGCGACGGCGCTTGTTGCAGTGCTGGCAACCGCTTCGCTGTGGCGACGCGCACGAATCGGCGAGCTCATTCGTGGGTGGAGCGCGGCTCCGGCGTCGCTGCTGCGCGCAGCAGTCGTCGCTGTGCTGTTGTGGGCGACGTCGGGCTGGACATGGGTGAGCGACGCGGCGACCGCGTGGCACAACTTCGGCCTGCCGGTGCAGACGGCCGTGAGCGGTATGGCTTCGGCGCTGTTGTTCTGGTCGCCGGCGGCGGTGGTGAGCATCGCCGCGCTCGCTGCGCTGACGGGGCTGGTGCTGCTGCGCATGGAGGTCGGACTGGTGCTGGCGGCGTTCTTCGTGCCGTTCTTTCTGCTGCCGCAGCGCATCTTCGAACGATCGTTTCCGATGATCGAAATTCTGCTGCTGCTGACCAGCGCATCATGGCTGCTGCGACAAATACGTTTACGACGCCGTGGTGCATGGCGCTGGCGATGGCCGCGCCCAACGCTTCTGGACGTTGGTGTGCTCGGGATGGCAATCATCGGTGTGCTGTCGACGCTGCAGGCGAGCGAGTCCGTGCCGGCATGGCGCGAGCTGCGGCTGGTGATTCTCGAGCCGGCGGCGCTGTATTTTCTGCTTCGCGCGGCGCGGTTGAACGACGAATCCCGGCGCTGGGTTCTGACGGCGTTCGTGGCGGGGGCCGTGGCGATTGCCGGGATCGGGCTGGTGAACTATGCGCGCGGCGATCGATTCGTGGCCGAACTCGGGCTGCCGCGCATCAAGAGCATCTACGGATCGGCGAACAACGATGCGCTGTATTTGGCGCGTGCGCTGCCGTTTGCGCTGGTCGCATTCGTATTTGCGCAGAAGGTCGGCCGCTGGCAACGCGCAGCGGTGGGCGTGGCTGCGCTGTTGATTGCGGCGGCGCTGCTGCTGACGCAATCTCGTGGAGCGCTGTTGCTCGGCGTACCGGCGATGTTGATCGTAATGATGCTGCTCGCTGGTGGGCGCTGGCGCGTGGCTGGAATCGCTGCAGCAGTCGTCGTGGCGGTGGGCATCGGTGCGTTGCTGAGCGGTGCGGCGACGCCGCTGGTGGCGGGCACACGCCTGGCGAACGCCTTCGACCTGACGCGCGGCACGGGATTTTTCCGACTGAATCTGTGGCAGAGCGCGTGGCGCATGCTCATCGACCATCCGTGGCTGGGCGTCGGCCCGGACAATTTCCTGTACGCCTATCGCAGTTTTTATATCTTGCCCGCTGCGTGGCAGGAGCCGAATTTGTCGCATCCGCACAACTTCGCGCTGGACTGGCTGACGCGCCTCGGCGTGCTCGGCGGCGTCGCGGGCCTGGCGATGATCGGCGGGCTCGTGATGAACATTCGCGCTGGCTTGAGCGATCCACGTCGTCGACTGATCGCGCTGGCGTGCGCCGGGATGCTGGCCGAGATTCTGGCGCACGGGCTGGTGGACCACTCGTTTTTTCTGGTGGACCTGATGTATGCGTTCGTGATCGCGGCGGCGGTGGTGTCAGGCGAAGTGGGAGAGATGGTGGGGACAAATGCATTGCTCACGCGAAGCCGCAAAGAACGCGAAGAACGCGAAGATGTCTGAATTCCGTCGCCGAAGAACCTTCCTCAAGTGAAGGCGTGGAAAAGCCATCACAAGCTTTTTCCTTCGCGTTCTTCGCGCCTTCGCGTGAGACAAATCTGCTGTCGAAATTCGCCCCTTTTGGCGAATGCACCCCGCGAGACGCGCACTTTCGTCGAAACCTAAAATCGTTTCGGCGTTTATGCAGTTGGCATCTTCGGTGTGTCGATGCGCTGCGTGCGGTAGATGCTGCGGTGGCCGGAAGTCAGGTAGGCGACGGCGCAGATGGTGAGTGAATAGATCAGCGCACCGCCGCCGAAAAGTTCGACGCCCATCAGCACGCAGGCGAGCGGCGTGTTGCTGGCGCCGGCGAAGACGGCGACGAAGCCGAGCGCGGCCATGAACGCCGGGTCGATGCCGAGCAGATGGCCGAGCGCGTAGCCGAGCGTCGACCCGATGACGAACAGCGGCGTCACTTCGCCGCCGAGAAATCCGCTGCCGAGTGTGACGGCGGTGAACACCAGCTTCAGCGCAAATGCCCAGAGTGCGACGTCTTCGCCGTGCACAGCGCGCGCGGCGAGCGGCAGGCTGAGGCCGAGGTAATCGCGCGAGCCGACGAGCGCCGTGAGCGCGAGTACGGCCATGCCGCCGGCGACCGGCCGCAGCCATGTGCGCGAAATGCGCCCGGTCCAGCGTTTCACTGCGTGCGTGAGCTCGATGAAGATCAGCGCCGTGAGTCCGCAGGCGACGCCTGCAAGGGCGACTTTGGCCAGCAGCAGCGGCGCGATGGTTGTGGCGGGCAGCGCCGGGTAATGTGCATGCGGCACGCCGAGCGCGCGCGCGACCAGATCGCCGACGCACGCGGCGACGAGGCACGGCACGAGCCCTTCGTAGCGGATGCGACCGAGCGCCTGCACTTCCATGCCGAAGACGAAGCCGGCGGCGGGCGTGCCGAAGACCGAGCCGAAGCCGCCGGCGATGCCGGCCATGAGCATCAGGCGGCGATCGTGCCGATCGAGACGCAGCGCCTGTCGCAGCGCGTCTGCGAGCGAAGCGCCCATCTGCAGCGCGGTGCCTTCACGGCCGGCCGAGCCGCCGAAGAGGTGCGTGGCCACGGTGCCGAGCAGGATCATGGGCGCCATGCGGCGCGGGATGCGCGACTGGTTGGTGTGAATTTCCTCGATGACGAGGTGGTTGCCCTGGGCCGCATCGCCTGCGAAGCGTGTGTAGACGAAGCCGAGCAGCGCGCCGGCGACGGGCAGGGCGAAGATGATCGCCGGGTTCGCCTCACGGAAGCGCGTGGCCCAATCGAGGCTGAACAGGAAGATGGTCGACGCGATGCCGGCGAGCACGCCGACGGCGGCGCCGAGCAGCGTCCATTTCGCCAGCATGGCCAACACACGCGCAGCGGCGGGGTGGGAGGTGGGTGGTGGGATGGTCATGGCGGAGGAGGACGCTCGTTCAGAGTGGGGCAGACCGAACGCAACTGTAGCAGGGCTGTGATCGAAGCGGCGATGTGGGTGCATTCGAAGTTTGGGGCAAACTTTGACAGAAGATTTTTCTCACGCGAAGCTGCGAAGAACGCGAAGGTGTCTGAATTCCTTTGTCAGCGCACATGCTTGCGGGGCTCGACCGCCCCTCTCCGCCAGGATTTCGTGCGCTGCATCGAGCCTGACACGGGAGAACGGCAAGCGAAATCGCTGGGGGAGAGGGGAAATGGGTGAGGTTTTCGCGCACAAAAATACACCCCCAACGGCGGACGCACCCCGGCAGCTCTTCGGGCGCATTCGCCAAAAGGGGTGAATATATCTCTCACGCGAAGAACGCGAAGAACGCGAAGAACGCGAAGAACGCAAAGAGGTCTGAATACCGCCGCCGAAGAAACTTTCTCAAGCGAAGGCACGGAAAAAACATCGCAAGCTTTTTCCTTCGCGTTCTTCGCGCCTTCGCGTGAGACAAATCTGCTGTCGAAATTCGCCCCTTTTGGCGAATGCACCCTAGCTCTTCGGCGATCGGCGGGTGTGGCGTACACTCCGCATGTGAATCGCCTGCGTGTGTTTTGGACGTTCGTGCTGCTCGATCTGCTGCTTCTGACCGGTCTGCGCGCAAATCAGTCGCTGGTCGCAAACGCGCCGGCGCGTTCGCCGCTGACTCGGCCCATCCGCACAGTTGCGCCGATTGACCTGCCGGATGTGCGCTTTACCGATGCTTTCGGCCGGATTGTGCGCCTGAGCGATTTGCGCGGCCGTGTGACGCTGCTGGCGATCAGCAATGTGCGCTGCGTTGAGGAGAGTGCGTGCGTGGAGCCCCTGCCTGCCTACGCAGCTGTGGCGGCGGCGCTGGGCTTGTCTGCGACGAATGTGGCGTACGTCTTTGTCGGCGTCGACGTAAACTGGGACGGACCGGCGTTGTTTGCGTACGTGAATTCCAGCAGCGCCGCCGACGTGCGGGGTTGGATGGCGTCGACGGCGGATCTGCGGCCGCTCACGCTGCGCATGGGTGTGCACATGAACGAGTCCGACGGCGTGCTGCTCGCGCATGCACCATTTATTTATCTGATTGACCAGCAGAGGCGCCTGCGCGTCTACGTGCCGAAGCAGGCGCGGTTCGACGAGCTGATCGATGAAGTGCGACTGCTGCTCGACTGACGTGTGCTTCAGTTTGGGGCGAATCCATTGCTCACGCGAAGCCGCGAAGCCGCGAAGCCGCGAAGAACGTGAAGAACGTGAAGAACGTGAAGCAGTCTGTGTTCCGTCACCGAAAAATCCTCCGCAGGCCAAGGCGCGTATCAGCCATGAAAAGCCTTTCCCTGCGCGTTCTTCGCGTTCTTTGCGGCTTCGCGTGAGATAAATTTGCCGTCTAAATCTGTCACTAACGCCGGATGCACCCTCGCTATGGGCTGACCAACATCTGTCGCAGATCCTTCGCGATTGCCTCTGCCGGCGACTGGAAAGGGTAGGTCATGCTCCACTTGCCCTGCACATCGAAAAGATAGATGAAGCTGGTGTGTGCAACTGAGTAGGCGCCGCTTTCCGGGTCCGGCTTTTGCTTTTCGTATGAGGCGTCGAGCTGATCTGTGAGCCGACGAATCTGCGCGTCTGGGCCGGTCAGGCCGACGAAGCTTTTGTCGAATACGGCGAGATAGCGCTGCAGAACTTCAGGCGTGTCGCGCTCCGGGTCGAAGGAGACGAACACAAACGTCGCCCGTTCGGCGTCTGTGCCGAGTTCGCGTTTGACCGCTTTGAAATCAGCGAGGGTGAGCGGGCAGATGTCCGGGCACTGCGTGTAGCCGAAAGCCAGCAGCAGTGGGCGGCCGCGAAAGTCGCTCAGCCTGACGGATTTGCCGGTCTGGTCGGTCAATTCGAAATCAGAGACTGCGCGATATTTCCCGGCGGCGACGCCGCTGGGGGTGCGTTGCGGGCGCTGCACAAAGTCCGGCGCCACGCTGAGCAGCACGCCGAATGCGGCGGTCACGGCGATGGCTCCGAGAATCGACAGGCCGAGTTTTTGGTTTTCGGTGAGCTTCGGCATCTTTAGCATAGAGATACGAGTTTGCTGCACAGGCGTTTATGGAATGACCCCCGTGCGAGCCTGTGCAGCGAAGTGCAAAGTGAACGACTCAGGCTGATCGAATTCTTATCGTGCAGCACAAAAAATCGATTCGTGCCTGAGCAGTTACGCGACAAGAGACTTGAACTACGGTTCCCGCACGGGCACGTCGATCGTGACGCTGCCGGCGCGTTCGAATGTGAGCGTGATTTTTACAGTGCCGCCCGGCGCCATATTCTGCTGCACGCCCATGAACATGACGTGATAGCTGGCGGGTTTGAGGATGAGGCTGCCGCCTGCGGGAATTTCTGCGCCGGCGGGCAGGTGCTGCATTTTCATGAGGCCGTCCGTCATCGTGGTTTGATGCAGCTGCACCATTTGGGCGACGTCGCCGGCGACGTCGATCAGGCGGTCGGCAGATGCGCCTGTGTTTTCGATGATCATGTAGGCGGCGCTGTTCATCGGTGCGGTTTTCGAATCGGCCGCATGCTCGTGCGAGTTGTGGTCGTCGGCGGCCATGGCGGCCGTTGGGCGTGCCCATGCACCGCGAATGGTGAGGTCGCCGATTTGAGCATTGACGACTGCATCGGATGCTGCCGGGGCGGACTGCATCGGCGAGCCACATGCGCTGAGAATGAGTGCGGCGCCGAGTGAGACGATCGAAAATAGTTTTTGAATTGACATGATATAGAACACACACACTTGAGATGCGTGAGCGTGAGAGAGCAATTACTCAGGTCGGCTTATTTCCCATGATCGGCGAAGGCGACGAATCGGATTCACCGGGGAAGAGCTGAGTGATTCAGGAATCAGGGTGTGAGAAATTCAGGCGCAGCGCAGGCGCGGCGGCGGAGTGGGGACGCGTCGATGCGGGGCGTATGTGCGCAGCACAACCACGGCCGGACGCGGAAGAGCGAGCAGAGCAAATACGAGCAGTGCCGCTGCCGGGATGAACTCGGTGAGCGCGGACAGGAGTTGCTGCACGTCGTGCAGCAGGCTGTCGTCGATGGGCGGCGTATCTTCGCCGCACAGAATATGCGGCGGCGCATGTGCGGCGCGCGCGTGCTGCAGCTGACAGAAGCGCAGGCAGACCAGAGGCGCGAACGTGAGCACGAGCAGCACGAGCGTGCGCGCGCCGCCGCCGAGCCATCCTGAGAGTCGCTGCACGATCACGACTGCATTATCCCTGAGTCGATGTTTTATTCCCACGCGGAGGGTGCATTCGCCAAAAGGGGCCAATGCATTTCTCGTGCGAAGCCGCGAAGAACGCGAAGAACGCGAAGAGGTCTGAATTCCGTCGCCGAAGAATTTTCCTCGAGCGAAGGCGCGGAATAGCCATAAAAAGCATTTTCCTTCGCGTTCTTCGCGGCTTCGCGTGAGGAAAATCTGCTGGCGAAATTCGCCCCGTACTGCGGATGCGCCTCTTGCGGTTTACTGCTTCTCACGGCGTCGGAGACCATGCGGCACGCCATTGCTTCATGCGCTCGATTTCTTCGGATTGTGATTTGATGATCGCCTGCGCCAGCGCCTTGATCTCGGAGCGTTCCGATTTCTTCAGCGCCTCTTCGGCCATGGCGATCGCCCCTTCATGATGTGGAATCATGGCGTCGATGAAGCGAACATCGTAGGGTGCATCGCCCGGTGCGACGTTCATCGGCCCCATGTCCATCTGCATTCCTGTGGTGGGTGGGAGATCGGAGTACCACGATTTGCGCCAGGCCTTCATCTGTTCGATTTCCGTGCTTTGCGAAGTAAGGACGGCGTCGGCGAGCGCCTTGAGCTCCGGCTTGGCGGCCTGAGTGCGTGCTTCCCCGGCCATGGCGACTGCACCCTCGTGGTGCACGATCATGGCATCGATGAACTGTGCGTCGAAAGGCGCTTTCGAATCGGAGAGCGAGTGAGCGCTGTGGGAGTCGTGCGAAGCCGAGCCGCTGGTCGGTGGGGCGGCAGGCGTGGCGCAGGCAGTGAGGCTGAGCACAACACAAAGCACAGCCGCGACGGCGATGTGGAGTCGGTTCATGGCGCAGACTATAGGGAGAGTAGATGAATATGGAGTGAGCGTGCCGCCCCCTTTTCGGAAACATTCGGCGTGCGGCTATGCACTTTGCACCATCGACCGGCAAGCGAAATCGATGGAGGGCTTTGCCTGTATTTACGGTTGGATGTTCAGGGGCAGATTCTGACGGCCGCGCTGTTTCACACGAAGAACGCGCAGGAAAACCTCCACCGGATCTGAAGCAGATTATCCAGCTCGTCACACGAAGGATTCGTCGGCAACGGAATTCCAACCCCTTCGCGGCGTCGCGTTCTTCGCTGCTTTGCGTGAGGAAAATCTTCTGTCGAAGTTCGCCCCAAACTGCGGATGCACCCGGGTGCACCCTGTGCGAAGAGCACAGAGTATATTTCTCACATCATGTCCTTCGAAGCAACGTCACTCATTTCGTCGCGAATGCGTAACATGCGCCCGTCGCTCGTGCGCGAACTCCTGAAGCGCGCCACCAGCCCGAACATCATTCCGTTCGCCGGCGGGCTGCCGAACCCGGCGTTTTTTCCGAACGAAGAACTGGCTGCCGCCTCCGATGCTGTGCTGCGTCGCGACGGCGCGGGCGTGCTGCAGTACTCGATGAGCGAAGGGTATCCGCCGTTGCGCGAATGGATCGTCGCTCGCTACAAGCAGCGCTTCGGCGTTGAGATTCCCTTGAACCAGGTGATTATCACGAGCGGCTCGCAGCAGGGGCTCGACCTGATCGGCAAAGTGTTCATCGAAGAGGGTCAGGCTGTGGCGATCGAACGCCCGGGCTATCAGGGCATGATCCATGCGTTGAGCGTGTATCAGCCGCGCTTCGTCGGCGTGACCTTGAACGACGACGGTCTGGATATCGATGATCTTGCGCGCGTCCTGCAGGCGGAGCAGCCCAAGCTGCTGTTCACGTGCCCGAACTACCAGAACCCGAGCGGCATCACGTACACGGCCGCGAATCGCGCAGCCGTCGCCGAGGTGATCGCGCGTCACAACACGATGCTGATCGAGGACGATCCGTACAGCGAGCTCGGCTTCACGAACAAGCATGCGCCGACGTTCCACGCGCTTCTGCCGGAGCAGTGTGTTGCGCTCGGTTCATTCAGCAAGATTGCCGCGCCCGGCATGCGCCTGGGCTGGCTGATCGCGCCGAAGTCCGTGATGGAGCGCTTCGTCATCGCCAAGCAGGCGACGGACATGCACACCAGCAATTTTTCGCAGCGCGTGCTGCACGAGTACTTGATGACGAACCCGATCGATGCGCACATCGAGCGCATTCAGGGCGGCTATGCAGCACAGTGCGCTGCGATGCTGCGCGCGATCGAGAAGTACTTTCCGCCGGGTGTGACGTGGACGAAGCCGGACGGCGGCATGTTCGTGTGGGTGACGCTGCCGGCCGAAGCAGATTCGGTGGCGATCCTCGACGCGGCCATCGATGCCGGCGTGACCTTTCTGCCCGGCCCGACTTTCTACACCGACGGCGGCGGGCGCAATCAGATGCGTCTGAGCTACTCGCAGCAGAATGAAGAGCGCATCGAGGAAGGGATCAAGCGGCTGGCTGAGGTGATCGTGCGCCATCTCGACGGGCCAGCGCACTGAGGGTGCGCAACTGGGGCGGCTGGATTCGAACCAGCGGATGGCGGATCCAAAGTCCGCTGCCTTACCACTTGGCGACGCCCCACCTTGAATGCAGGCGAGATTGTACAACTATGTGGGCCCGGTTTCGCGGTGGGATGCATCCGCCGTTGGGGGCGAAAATGTTTGGGCGCGAAAACCTCACCCCTTCCCCTCTCCGCCAGGATTTCGCGCGCTGTTCTCCCGTGTCAGGCTCGATGCAGCGCGCGAAATCCTGGCGGAGAGGGGCGGTCGAGCACCGCATGCGTTGTGCGCTGGTAAACAATCGCCGTCCGCATCGACGCGTCGCGCATGTGAGCGAAAGGCGCAGAAGGAGTTCCAATCGAATCAC
>CAXNFZ010000032.1:0-16032 GCA_964201495.1 Chloroflexota bacterium
AACGCGCTATTCCTTCCCCCTTCGGGGGAAGGAATAGCGCGTTTCGCGTAGGAAAACTGGCTGGCCTGAGTAGTTGCGATTTTTCGCGGATCGTTCAGCGGTATGCGATCGGCACGTAAACCTTCGAGCCGGCCGACTCGACCTGAGTGACGTCGATCAGATAGTGCAGCTCGGTGATGCCGTCCTCCGCCGAGACGGTGACGGTCAGCGCCGTTGCGCCGGCGATGAGCGGGCAGCTGGCGCCGATGCACAGGCCGGCCGATGACTGGTAGAACACGGTCGCACTCGGGTGCGTCCTCGCGGCGACGACCGTCGTGGCCAGCTCGCCCGTGACGATGCCGGTGTAGCTCAGCGTGCTGCTGATGAACGCCTGGCCGAGCGTCCCGGGTTCGAGCGCCAGATCGGCGAGCGTCGCATCCTGCGACGGATCGCCGGCCGGCCGTTCGACGAGGTCGATTTCCTGCGTCACTGTGACGACGCCGTTTTCCGGCGTGTCGACGATCACAGTCTGCGGGCGATAGCCTTCCTGCAGTGCGCGCAGCACGCATTCGCCGGCGGGCACATCGGTCAGCTCGAAGCTGCCGTCGGCGCTGGCGAGCGTCGGTGCGGTGTTCGGCAGATTGGCGCACCAGATGAGTGTGCCGTTCGGCACAGTCGGCGCATCATGGCCTTCGTGATCGTCGTGCATGCCGCGGGGCAGGCCGAAGATCAGCCGGACGATGCCGCGGATGATGCCGAAGAACCGCGGCGCCTGCACGATCACGTCGTCGGAGTAGGTCATGGACACGTTGCCGGACGCGTCGCGGAATTTTGCGTAGACGAGCGCCGGGCCGCTCGACGTGGCGAGCGTGTGGGTAACCACGTTCGTCAGCGAGTAGGGGGCGGTGTGTGTGAACGGCCGCCAGCTGGCGCTGGTGAACGCGATGTCGTTCGCCAGCATGTACTCGGTCGTGTCCGGGTCGGCGTCGATCGTCACCGGCGTGGTTCTCGATCTGATCTGCGGCTTGCCGTCAGCGATGCGCACCGCGCCGCGCGGCGGTAGTGGATCCGCTTTCGGTCGGCCCACGAACTCCGGGCTGACGGCGCTCAACGCGCTTTCCCCGACGCCCTGCAGTACGTAGGTGTACGTGCGGCCGTTGATCAGGCCAGTGTCCGTGTAGATGCCGTTGTACAGCGTGGACGAAAAGACGGTGACTTCGGCGAACCCGGTCGGATTCGTGTCGTCGGCGCGCAGCAGCCGGATCCACTGATACGACGGATGCGCCGGGTAACGAATCAGGTTCGCTTCGGATGCGACGGGCGGATCGGGCAGGTGATCCGCCACCCAGTTGACGACTTCGACGTCGATCGGGCGCGTCAGCTCGTCGTCGGACGGGTCGAGCGGATTGATCTCGGCCTGCACCTCGCTGCCGTCGCTTTCGCCGCCGCCATCCGTGTCGGAGTTGCACGGGTCGGTGCCGGAGTACTCCCATTCGGAGCGCGAGTACAGCCCGTCGTGGTCCGGGTCTTCGAGTGCGTCATCGTAGCGATTCGGATCGAGGCACGAATGCAGCGCCTCGTAGCGGTCGGGCATGCCGTCGCCGTCGTCGTCAGAACTGGAATCCTGCGACCACTCTTTGTCGCGGTCCATGTATTCATAGATCTGGAAGGCGGTCTTGGAGATGCGGTGGAAGGCGTCGCCGGCGTTGTCCTCACCGTCGACATTCAGGCGCACGCGGTAGCTGCCGTTCCCGACATATGGAACTTCTTCCGCCGGCGGATTGAAATCGCCGGAACCGCGCTGGCTTGCAATCGTCGTGAGGGCGTAGTCGTTGCCGAAGACGCCGTCGTCGGCGGCGCCGTCTCCGTGGTTGCCGTCGTCGAAGAGCGGCAGCACGGTTCGCACGCCGTTCGGATGAAAGATATTCGCGTTGACCTGCGCGCGGCGCACCGGGCCGTCGCTGTCGTACAACGACGCAAGGATCGGCATGGGCAGGCCGCGCAGGTAGAGGCCGAGCAGGGGCCCGGTCTGGAGCGGGCGCTGGCCGAGCCACACGCGCATCTCGACGGCGTTGGACGGGATGCCGGACAGGAAGGCGACGAAGGGTACATCCAGATTGGCGCTGGTGACGTTGACCGTGTACTCGCCGCCGGTCATCTCGTTCAGGTGATAAACGACGTGTGTGCCGTCGCTGCGGATCGCGACGGCGGGTCCGGCCGCGACCGGGCTGCCGAAGGGGTCCAGGATCTGCAGCGAGACGTTGGCGCCGGACGGCCAGTTCAGGCTGAACAACGCATCCTTCAGGCCGCCGGCTTCGAGTTTGAACGTCGTGCTCGAAGTGCTGCTGCTCACGTTGCCCGTCCAATCCCAGACGCGCTGGTGGCGCCGCTGTCGTTCGTTGGCGAGCGCATAGGCGTCGGCCAGCTCGTTCGCGGCGGGGTCGAGGGTGGCCGCGCCGCGCATGGCGTAGCTGTCCGAATTCACGTAGTAGTAGGTGCCGCCGGTCTGGTTGGCGATCTGCTGCAGCAGCGCCTGGTCGGTGTACGGGCCGAGCGCGATGGTATTGACGCGGATGCCGGCAGAAGTGATCATGCTCGATACCTGCGCCCATTTCTTGTTCTCGTTCTCCATGCCGTCGCTGAGCAGCACGATCCAGTCCTCGCCGGCGTCGCCGAGCGTGTTGAGCTGGTTCGTCGCGGTGTAGAGGCCGTCGCCGATCGACGTCCAGCCGCTGGCGACGATGTTGTCGATGATCGTCTTCGCGGTGGTGCGGTGGGCGTCGGTGACGCCGGCGAGCGGGTAGTCGACGGTCGAGTCGTCGTTGGGCTCGTTGTTCGTGCCGTTGAAACTGACGACGCCGATCTTGTCGTCGTCGCGCGCGGCGTCGACGAACAGGCTGGCGGCGTTGCGGGCGGCGGTGATTTTCTCGTAGCCGGCCGGGTAATTCATCGAGTTCGATTTGTCGATCACCAGCACCTGGTCGAGGATTTTCTTCTCGTAGATCACCGCTTCCCGTTCGGTGTCCGTGGCGGCGTTGAGGCGAACGGTGAGGCTGTATTCCACCGGGTCGGCCCCGGTCCTGGGCGCGGGCTGCACGACGAGCCAGTATTCGCCCTGCACGTGCGCGCCGGAGACGATCGTGATCTGGTCCGAGGCGGCCACGCCGCCGACGAACACTTCGAAGTCGGTGGGCAGCAGTCCTTCGATGCTCGGGCTGCCGAGCTCGGCCGGACCCTGGGCCAGCACGCGGATGAGGAAGCGGTCCGGATTGGCCTTGTCGCCGACGTACGCCGGGCGCGAGCCGAGCGGATCGAGAATTTGCAGCCGCGGGTCGCCGCAGCCGAATGAAAACGTGTGGCTGGCAGCAGCGTTGCCGGTGTTGGCGGCGATGGCGGCCAGCTCCGTGTACGGATCGGCGGCGCGCTGCAGCAGCGCGCGTGCGAAGGCGCCGGTGTTGCCGCGGTCGATGCGTTTGACGGCTTCGACGCCCTTCGTCGAGACGAGCGCCCAGCGCAGCACGTCGCCGTCGGCCTTGAAGCCGATCACGCCGTTCTTGTCGCGGCATGTGCCGTCGGGTCGGACGACGTAGTACTCGGTGCCCCAGCGGTTGACTGTTGCATTTCCGGAGACGCCGCCGGTCCCGAGGACGGTGTTGGTGGCCTTCGCTACGTTGGTGTAGACGTCGCCGGTGGCTTCGTTCTCATCGACGTACTTGTAGCGTGCGCTGTTCGCCAGGGCGGAGACGTCCATCAGCTTGGTGTAATTGGCGATGGCGAAATCCTGATACACCTCTTCCAGCGAGCGGGCTTTGCTGAAATCGGCGACGGTGGTGCGCAGCGTGCCGGGGAAGTCGATGTTGCCGTTGTTGGTGGCCGTCTGTGCGTTCTGCCAGAACCGCTGCAGGAAATCGACGCCGATCTGCGGCTCGGTGCTGGTCGTGCCGAGCTGTTCGGTCAGGTAGTTCCAGAAGAGCGCGAAGGTGTACGAGCTGTTCCAGAGGTTCTGATCGGGGGTGAGCAGCCAGTCCGACGTGGCGCCGCGGTAGGTGATGCAGCCGGCGTTGGTGTCCAGGTCGGAATAGAGCTTGTCCTGCATCACGCGCGCGCTGCCCTCGACGGGGGCCGTGCCCCAGGCGGACCAGTTGCTGAAATTGATGTATGCGTACTGCACGTGGTGAAAGAGTTCGTGACCGATTACCAGTCGGATGCACGGTTCAGTGGCGCCGATGTATCCGGGCGCCGGCAGCTGTATGCGGTCCGCCGGGGCGTTGCCCGAGTCGCAGCCGCCGTGCGCCGCGCAGTCGAAGATGTTCGTGTTTTGCGTGCCGCCGCCGGTGAAGTTCGGCGCGAGGAAGCCGTTCGTGACGAAGCCGTTGTGATTGCCGTTCGGATTGCCGACGGCGGCCGGGTTGTTGTTGCTGAGCGCGTTGGCGACGCGCTGGGCCTGCCCGGTGGTGAAATAGTTCGCGTCGGCGGTCGGCGGCGGGTTGTTGTTCGTGTAGTTGACGGTGTAATTGTTCGGCGGCGAAAGCGTGTCCGGCAGCGGGCTGGGATGACTCGCCAGCGAGGAGGTCAATGGCTGCAGCAGTGCGGCGACGGCTGCGAGCGATGAGATGAAGTGTCTGAATTTCATGGAGCCTCTGGTTCGGGCCCGTTTGGGCCTGTTGCGGCCGGATGCGTGGAATCTTCGAGGAAGGCAGCGACGGACTGGGTCGGTGCATGCTGTGAAGCAGGGCATTATTATAACAGTTCAGGAGTGAGACAAAAAATCCCGGAAACGCACCATGCCCGCCTCCGGAGAGGGCGGGCATGGTGTGTTTCACGGATTCCACCAGCACAACTCTGAACAGGTACTGGCTGCCGGCCCTGTCCGGGCGCAGTGGAAAACTCCCGCGAAACCAGCCGTTCACGCAGCTGGGCGGCGCGTGTACGGCGATGCTTCTGCGTCGGAGGCGACGTGCTCGTCGCAGCAGCCGGAGCGTCGACGCGTGAACGCGCCTCGGACTCAACGCTTCGCTGCGCGGTAGCCCGCCGCGACGGCGTCGGCGTCGGTGGCGAAGCAGTCTTCCGGCCTGGTTTTGTCGTAGGCCTGCTGTCCGGGGCGGTGGTAAATCTTGGAGTTGGCGTTGCCCTTGATCGGGTGCGTGGCCGGGCAGGCCGTAGCGCTGATCGGCGCGGTGCGGCCGCCGGCGCTCGCCGGGACCGTCGGCGCTGCCGGCGCACCCGCCACTGGCGCCACCCCGGCATATGCTCCCGGCAACGTCGCGCCGTTGACGACCGTGCAGCCGCCCCACAGGCCGGCCTTTGCTGTCTGCGCAGCGCGCTGTGCTGTCTCGAGCTTCACGGCGTGCTTCGTGTCCGGCTTGTAGCGCTTGGCGAACCCGGCGCCGGCCTTCACCAGTTCTTCGTTCACCATGCGCCCGTCCGCCAGATACACGTAGCGCAGCATGCGGCCGTAGCGGTCGTAGTTGGTTCTGTCGCGCTCCAGCAGCACCGTCTGCCCGAGCACCAGAGCCCTGTTCACTTCCGTCGCCTCGAGCGCATAGCACTGCACCGGTGTGTTCGGCTTCTTCGATTCCGGCGTGTCGACGCCGAGATAACGAATCGTCTGCGGCACGCCGCCGATCGTCGCTTCGACCGTGTCGCCGTCGACGATGCGCGTAACCACGACGGTTTCGTTTTGCGCGGCGGCCGGCGCGCCCGCGAACGCGAGCACTGCCGACAAAGCGGCGATGGTAATCGTGAGTTTGTTAAACATAGGAGCGAGCTACTTTATAACATAGCTTCTTCACGATTTGCGGGGGCATTCGCAGTTGGGGACGCCGGTGCGAGCCGTGGCGACCGGGGCTGGCGCCCATGCTGGACGAAAAAGCGTCGGAGGCGCGTCGCTTCCCCAGCCCGGACCATCGGTCCGGGCGCGGCATGGGCAAATTCACCGGGGCACGATGCCGTGGCGACCGAGCCGAAATTTCGCACACGCATGCGGCGCCTCAATGACACGCATCTCACAGGTGTCTCGTGTACTCTGACCCCTGTCCCCTTGTGAGGTGTCCGTCACTGCACGGCCACTACGATCTCGTCGCCGTTCCACGGCGTGCCGTCTGCTCGCACCGTGCGCCAGCGCTGCACGTCGCTGCGGCGATACACGCCGAAGTGCACCGTTGCCGGCACGGCGCCGGCGGGCAGGGCGATCTCGCGCACTTCGCGCAGCAGCATGCCCGTCGGCATCTGCTCCAGCGGCAGGTAGCCGCGAATCAGGTCGGCGTCGGCCTGCGCGATGATCTGTCCCTGCGCGTCGTAGATGTGCACGAAGATGCCGCTCGCTTCGGCGGGCGTGCGGGCGTCCCAGGCAATTTCGATTTGCACGTGATCGCCGCCGGTGATGCGCGCAGTCGCTTCCCGGACATCGACGCGTGCGTCGCCGGACGTCAGCGTCGCCAGCGGTGCGCCGGCAGCGGCAGCCGGACGGATCTCGGCCAGCAGTTGCGCGCGCGGTCGTTTCGCCTCGCCCAGGTCGTAGCTCCAGCGGAACACGAGATTCGACTCGAGCAGCCGCTTGCGCAGCAGGCCGTCGTCGGCATTCTCGCCGGTAGCGAAGTAATAGAAGCGCGCGTCGTCGGCGATCGTCATGTTGTGCACGACGTGCGCCGAAGGGCGTGATTCGCCGATCAGGGCGTTGACCAGGATCATCGGCGGGCCGTTGAAGTCTGTGTGAAACATCACGCCCTCGTTACCGCGCAGGAATGCCGGCCCCGGATTCTTTGGGGCGCTGGCAGCCGGAAAATTCACGAAGAGCACGCGTGTGTCGTGCGGCGAGGCGGCGACGCGTGCGGCGATGATGCGCATGCCGCGCGAGTAGGCGTCGAAGTCGATCAGGCGATCGGTGAGATACACCCCGCTCCAGATCACGAACGCCGCCGGCGCGGCGAGCACGGCCAGCCGCGGCAGCGGCGTCCGCAGGCGCGCGATCAGTGCTGCGACGACCGCGCCCCAGAACAACGCAATTCCCGGCGCGGTCGGATACAAAATGCGCACCGCGCCTTCGATGTAGTTGTGATTCAGATAGGCTGCCGACGGGAAGAGCGCGACCAGCCAGTACGCGCCGGCCGCCAGGCCGAGCCGCAGTGCGCCGAATTTTCGCAGCAGAAGCAGCGCCGGGCCGACGAGTGCGGCGAACAGGGCGAAGAGCACCGGCGTGATGTGCTCGACTTCGAACACGTCGAGGATGCGGTAGCGCAGCAGCACCACCGCGCCGGCCACGAACGACTGCATGTTGAACGCCAGGCTGTGCGCAAAGTCGACGATGCCGGTCGAACGCAGGAAGCTCTGGTCGGCGTCGGCGGTCGATACCCAGACTGTGCGCGCCAGCCACAGATACAGGCCGACGAACACAACAGCGACGCCGGCGTACAGCGCGCCGGCGGCGAAATCGCGTCGCGATGGTGCGCGGCCTTGCAGCAGGCGCATGGCCGCGAGCATCACCGGCGCGATTGCGCCGAACACGAAGCCCTGTTCATGGCTCCAGCACGCCAGCAGCAGGCAGATCGGCCCGACGACGAGCGCACGTTTCCCCGTCGTCAGCGCGCAGTGCACGGCGGCGAGTCCGAACAGCGCCATCAGCGGATGCCCGATCGCGCCGGCCCAGTGCACTGCCTGATGCGAAAACGGAAAAGTCCCCATCAAGAGGCCAGTGACGATGGCGAAGGTGGTGCGATGCACGCGCTGTCCGTGAGACAAACGCAGCGCCAGCGCCATGCTGAGCACGACGACCAGTGTGTGTGTCGCCAGGCTCCACCAGTGCAGCACCGCCGGGGCAAAATCGCCGAACCAGTCCCGCGCCAGCAGCCAGAGCGCCGCGATCAGCGGGCGGTAGTCGCGATGGCCGTAGTCTTCGAAGCCGAATACCGACAGCACGGTCTGGGTCGTGATGATCGGGATGTTATAGGCATCGTCGTGCACGAATACCAGCCGCACGATTGGCGCAAAGGCGGCAAAGATCGTCAGCACAGCGAGGGAGAGGGCAAGTCTGCGGCGAAGTCGCTGGGACATGGTCGCGTAGGTTATCACGCGGAGGCCCCGGGTGCATCCGCTGCGCGTGGTGCGGTCAGTCTGACCTTCGAAACGAAGGAAACGTACCCGGCTTCTTAGAAGCCGGGTACGCTCGGCAGGTCGCTTATATTTACGAGACTTCGTAGCGTATTCCGCGTAACATTTACAGGAGTTGCCTTTCCGAAAGTAACGATTCAGACCGAGGTCGATATTTCCTGCGAAAAACGCGATGTGAAATAGACTGGCCTGAAGCGTTGCTTTCGATCAAGCCAGCCCATGATTTTTATTGCGCCGCACACAGGCACGGGGCTCCTGCAAGGAGATTCGTGCCTGCTGGTGCACGTGAAAATTCGTCCGGGCTCGCGTCATTCAGTTTTGGAGGTGTTCAACATGTGGTACCGCGTTAAGCAAAGCAAGTCGTCTTCGGCTTCTTCGATCTGGCCGGAATTTCCCGATCTGCGTCAGGATGAGTTATGCAGACGTGTTTTTGAACAGGCATTTCTATACAAGGCGCGAGACAACCGTAATTTATTGCTGGAATATTTACGAAATAATGTCCCGTTTCAAGGCTATCGAAAGGGCGTTCTGCCGCCTCTCGGCCGTGTGGTGCAGATCATCGATATTCGCGCGATGCTGCTGGAAAGCGATGGCGTAGCGGCGGTGCTGTTCGACACATGGCGCATGGCACGAACGGACCTCGCCGATGCCGTGCGCGACTACTGTGCAAAGCACAGCATCGCTTCGAAGGTGCAGCTCGAAGGCCAGGACGGCAGCTTTCATCGCTGGATCGACGCGACGCTGGCCGCACACGCCGCAGCGGTCATCCAGGAAGCCGGCGTCTCCTGCGACGTGCTCGATTGTCGCCTCATGCTGTGCGTCTGGACCGGCTGTCGGCGCATCGGGAGCCGTGAAGGCGAGGTGACCCTGCCGCCGCCGGACCTGCCGTCTGCCGAAATTCTCAAGTTCGTCGCGCCTGTGCAGCGCTCTGAAGAAGCGTTGAAGACGGCGGGCGTTTCTCACAGTGTGAAGCAGAAGGAGCCGCAGAAGGAGCCGCAGAAGGAGCCGCAGAGGGAGCCGCAGAGGGAGCCGCTGGCGGAACCAGTGCGCCTGCCGGATGTGGAACCGGCTGCTTATCTGTCGCTGCCCAAGCCTGCAGAGCCGCCGATTGAACCGGATCCGCTGCCGGTGCCGGAGATCGAACTGTCGCCTTCTCCGGTTGCGGTGCCGCTGCGCCGTGCGCTTCATCGTCACGACGATGCGCTGCGCCGCGTGCGCAGTGAGGCGACATCGCTCCGCCAGCTTGCCGAAGATGAAGTGACGCAGCGCCTGCCCGAAATGCTGCTTCGCCTGCAGGAGAGTGTGCACGAGGCGACCGACGCAGTGCGTGAGATGGCCGCTGCGATCACGCACGAATGTGACGGCCTGGTGACGCAGATCGAAGCTGTTTCGTCGCCGCTCGATCGTGCGCGTATGCGCGACGCTGTCGTGCGCGTGCGCGGCTCGTTCGACCACGGTCGCAGCGAGCGGCAGCGCGGCCTCCGTCTGTTTGATGAACTGCACAACGAAGTGCACGTGTACGTGCGCCGACGCGCTGAGCTGTGCGCTCGTTTTGCGGATGCCGCTGCCGAGCGCGACCACTTGCTGCGTGACGGAATCGAGTTCGGCGCTGCGGCGGTTCTCAGCGCTGTGGATGTCGGGTTGCTGCAATTTCCGGCGGATGACGCGGTGTTGCAGGAACTCGAAGATGGCTGCACGCGCCTGCGGGCGATGAATCAGAAGCTGGATGCGCTGCTGCAGGAGCATGTGCAGGGCCTGCTGCGCGTTCGTCGCAGCGAATGCGCAGCAAGCCTGGTTCAGGTCGAAGCCGCGGTTGCGCAGGGTGTGGCGTCTGCTGCGCCGATCGCGCGGCGTCTGCAGCGCGTCGTCGAGCAATTCGATGCCGCGCCGCACCGGGATGACGTGCGTGCGCTGCTGCAAGCCGCCGCCGCCGCCGTCGCCGAGGCGGATCGCCTTGCCGACGAACTTGGCGTCGAGCGCGCGGCCCGGCAGGTGTATCAGGAACCGGATTGGGACGGAGTGCTGGCGCTGCTGGGCAGCTTGTGGCTGAAGCGCGAATGGGCGCTTGCATTCGTAGTGTTCACCGCCGCGCGCCGCGCTGGCCATCTGCCCTCCAAGCCTGTGACGATCGATCGCTTCACGCAGGCGCATCTGCGCGACGCACTTGCGTTTCTGGGCGGAGATTCTTCGGCCGTCGTCGGGTATCTGCTGCTCGATTCTTACTGGCCTGATCTTCTTCCAAAGCTGCCGGCGAGCGACAACGCGTTGTACTTTCTGCTGCTGACTGCGTTTGTGGCTGCTGGCGACACGCGCTTTAGCGCTGACAAATTCTGGCAGCCTGCTGCCGCGGCCGAGACAACCATGCTCGAGCGCATGCCGATCTGGTTTGCCCTTGGCGAACGGCTGATGCACGGTGAGCCGTGGCAGATCTCCACCGAAAAGAGTGAACGTCGACTGCATCTGGCCGAAGTCGAACAATCGCTGCGCACCGAATTTGTGCGCCGTCCGGACGGCCGCTACGCCCGCGTGTCGGCCGATGGAATCAGCAACATGCTGCAGGTCGAACAGCAGAAGATGCTGCCCGATCTCGAGAAGCGCGTCGAGACGTTGTTCTCCGCCGTGCCCGGCAGCGACGCCTGGGTGCGCACCGTCGATGAGTTCAGCTCCAATGCCGAGGTGATGTTCGACCGCTACTTTGGCGCGCTGAACGAGTCGCGCCATTCGCACATGCGTCGCAATCTGCTGCATCGGCTGACGGGTTTTCTCGACAAGGCGCGGCATTACATTGCGTTGCGCATTGAGCAGCACGACTACGACCGCAGTCGGCCGTTTGTTCTCGCCGATTTGCAGCGCGAACTCGACGGCGCCGCTGATCTGCTGGGAGCCGATGTGCGTGCATTGGTGAATGCGCTGCTGCAGCGGGCGACGGCCCGCCGCGCGCCGGCTGAACCACAGGACGGTGCAGCTCTTGCGGATGCCTTCGGTGAGCGCATTTGTGCGGCGATGTTCGATCGCACCGATCTAGTGCAGCGCCTGCCGCGCACCGCCGAAATGGTGTTCTCTGCTGTCGACGAAGCGCAGCTGGACTGGGACGTGCTGCTCGAGGCCATCACGCTCGATCTGAGTGAGCCGCGTGCGGCGTCCGAGATGCTGCTGCGCTTCACCGAGGCCGGCTTCTATTTTGGCGCTGAGTCTGTAGCCGCCGATGTCGATGCGGCGGCGCTGCAGGATCTGCAGCGCG
Source organism: Chloroflexota bacterium (assembly GCA_964201495.1). Taxonomy (GTDB): domain Bacteria; phylum Chloroflexota; class Anaerolineae; order J036; family Brachytrichaceae; genus CANJQH01. Next base: position 11,327 of record CAXNFZ010000032.1, read on the forward strand.
AACGCAGGCATCTCGAAACTCAGGTCGATGCCCTGCTTGCGCGCCTGGATGCGCACACGGAAGCGATGCGTGAAAATCGCCGCAAGGGGCGGCTGCGTGCGCTGCTCGTGCATTTGCAGCAGGAAATTTCTGTGCAGGAGGAGATTGAGCGTGAAGCAGACGCAGCCAAACGCAAGACGCTCAATTCCCGCCTGGCGAAATTGAAGGAGGATGTGCGCCTGCTGGAGGACGCGATCGAGAAGCGCAACGAGAGCGCCGACTTGTCGCAGCAGGCGGTCGGTGAGCTGATGCGTGGGCTGGCGGTTGCCCGTGAAGTGCATATGCGCCGGCTCGAACACGGCGTCGACACGGCCAGCCATATCGTCGAAGAGGTGTTTCACTTTCTGGAATTCGACGGCACGTCGCTGGCGAAGGTGACGCAGGCAATCGACCGGCACACCGACGAGCTGGCCGGCGCTGCGGCGGTCGGAGACGGGCGTGGCTCTTCGTCGCTGCGCGCCAAAGTCGAGCATGCATCCTGGCTCGAGGAACTGCTTGGCGCCGGATTGACGGAAAGCCAGCTCGCCGTGCGGCGGGAAGCATGGGAGAGCTGGCAGCGCATGAGCAGGATGCAGAACCGTCTCGACGACGGCGGCGTGGCCGGTGACGAAGCGGTGATTCTCGAATCGTTCGCGCGCAGACTCGCTGAGGCTACGCGATTGATATATTCGAAGAGCGGCCACGACACGCTGTTCACGCTGCGGCCGCTGGCGTGGTTCGAGACGAAATTTCAGCAGCCGCGCGATGCGCTGCGGCGCTACAAGGTGCGCTTTCTTTTCGTAACCGGGCAGGTTTCGAAGCGGGATTTGCGCATCCTCGAAGATCACGTGCGCAGCCAGAATTTTCTGGAGGACGATTGGCTGAACGTCTTCGTTGCGCCGCATCCGGAAGGCGCCGAGGCGCTGCATCGCTGGATTCAGGACAATCGCATGCTGGCTACCTGCAGCGTCCTCGATGGCCGTACGGTGCAGGAAATTCTGAAGTGCAAGCAGAATCCGACCGCTGCCGGGCGGATGTGTCGTCTGCTGTTGCAGGCTGCGGATCCGGTGCATCTCGAAGTGTTTCGCTTCCAGAACGTGGTCGATGCGGATCGCGACATTTTCAAGGGCCGTGCGCATGAGATCAAGCAGATCGAGAGCGGGCGCGGCAGCTTCTATGTGTTCGGCGGCCGCCGCATCGGCAAGACGTCGCTTCTGTTTGCCGCGGAGAAGCAGTTGCGCAAGGCGGGCGCCGTCACTGCCTATGTCTCGTTCGAAGGACACACCGATCCGCAGGGGCTGACTGTGTGCCGTGATGTGCTGCGCAAGCTTGGTGTAAAGCAGGAATGTGCCACGCTGGATGCTTTTCGTGAGCTGTTCACTGAATATGTGCAGCGCGCAGTGGCTGAGAAGGCCGAGAAAAACGAACGCCGCGAAGTCGTGGTTTTTCTCGATGAAGTCGATCGCTACATCACCGGCTGCCGCACGGCCGGGATGCGTTCACATCCGCTGATCCATGTGCTGCGCGCGCTGCATCAGGAACTGCATGGCAAGGCGCGTTTCGTGATGGCCGGCGCGATCGAGCTGTGGCGACAGATCAAGGGCCGCAGTGATATTCCCGGCGCAGAGACGCCGTGGGCGAACTTCGCCACGCCGATCGCGCTCGGTGCGCTGAATGCCACCGATGCGCGTGCGGTCGTGACGGCCGGGTTCTGCGAGGTGCTCGGCGTTGGCCTGACTGAGGGCGTCGACCGACAGATTGTTGAGAACACGACAGGGCACCCGGCCTTCGTGCAGTTCTACTGCAACAAATTGCATCGTCGACTGCATCAGCGTGATTCAGAACTCGTGTCGATGGAGGACGTGACTGCCGTATTCAAGGACCGCCGCGATGACAACTTCGTCATGTATGCGCGCGATACGCTCTCGCTCAATCTGGGCGACCTGACGCGGCTGGGCGTTTATCTGCTCGCGATCGAACGCTGCGATCACTTCAATACCGACACCCTGGTGCGGCTGGCGCCCGGCTACGAACTTCCTGCTGATCTTCCATGGGCGCAGTGCCTCGACGAGCTGCAGATGACCGGCGTGATTCGCAGCGAAGGAGGCCTGTACCGGTTCAGCGTGCCGACCTATCCTGAGCTGCTGCGCCAGATGGAAGCATCTTTGCAGGATGACGCCGAGCAGCTGATTCAGAAAATTGTGGCGATGCAGTCTCAGATCAGCGCTTCCCGCGAAACGTAATTACTCAGGCCTAAATCAGTATTTCCCGCGAAACACATTAGCGTTTTTCGTGGGGAATTTTGTCGGAAATTTTGAGTGGTTTTTCGCAGTGAAAACTATCGTTAGCGACCTGGTGAAATTACTCGGACCTCGGTCGATATTTCCCGTGAAACATGCTGGGAAATAGACCGGTCTGAGCAGGTGTGATTTGGTGAAAAACGGGGGAACGCATGAATAGCTCAGAAGAGTTTTACAGAAAAATCGGCGAGCAGATGATCAGTCGACGCGTATCTCTGATTGCCGTCGTTGATCGCATCGGCAGCGAGGAAATGCGCACCGCTGGCGAGATCGCAGCGTGGACATCGGCGAATCAGCGCCCGGGCCGCCTCGGTCAGCGCCACGCGTGCATGCTGCCTGGTACGGCGTCAGATACAGCGCTGGAATGGTCGACTTACGTGCGCGGCGTGGCGGACTGGCTCGAGCAGGAGCAGATGGTGCGGCCGAGCTTTCGACGTGCTGATGCGTTGAATGCGCTGACGCCGCAGCATTTCTGGGAAATTGCGCTGGAAGCGCTCGAGCAGGGCGTCAGCGGCGATGTCATCGTGCTGATCAGCGGCCCGCCTGAGCCGCCGTCCGATATGCACACGCTGTACGAGGCGTTTGCTCGGCTGCGTGCTTTTGCTTCTGAGTGGACGCATTCGGAGTTGAGCGTGCATCATGTTGTCGTCGGACTATGGAGTAATTATGCGCTGCAGGCTGAATATGAGCAGGCGCACACATCGTGGCCGTTCGACGCCGGTCGGACGCTGCTGCAGGCGCCGCCATGGTCTGTGGACGATGTGATGAGCCGGCTGGCCGGGTGGGGTCTCATTACAGCTGACCCTGAACTGCATGCGCGGTACTTGTGGGAACTCACTGGTGGCGATCCCTGGGCAGCGACGGCGGTGGCACGGGAAGTCAGAACGGCGTACGCCGCGAGCCACGTTACCTGCGATGAGCTGGCGGCGGCGGCTGTGCGGTTCGCTGCCGGCAGCGCATGCCAGCGCGAGCTGCTGCGGCGCTACGACCGCACGTCGTCCGAGGCGCGCGCTGTGCTGCATCGTGCGCTGCAGGGCGGCTACGTTGTGGGTGGGCGCACGCTGCGGCGCGATCTCGAGGAACTCGAGCTGCTCGGGTGGGTGACGTTCGAGGTGGGCGGCGATCGGCGCATCGGGCGACTGCGCAGCTGGGTGCTGGAATATGCCTTGCGCAGCAGCACTGGCGCCCTGCGCAGCCGGCTGCCGGCGTCCGTCTATGCACGCGCGGATGAACTGCTTCCGCCGATGCGCTGCCTGAATCAGGACGCCTACGAAAGTGTGTGCGAGATCGAAAATCTGCTGCGCAACCTCGTCGTGATGCGGCGCCACGCGGCGGATGTGCAGGCCGGAGTGACGCGCGTGCATCCGCTCGTCGGGCAGCGCACTTCGACCCTGATGTCGTCCAGCACGCGCTACGCGGATGAGCACGCCCGCCTCGAGGCCAGCCGCCGCCACTTTCTGGAGGACAAGGGGCTGGCCGTGACGCACGCGCCGCTGGTCTCGTTCTCTACGACCCAGCCGGTGCTCGACATGATCGAGCAGATGGTGATTGGTGAGCAGGACGAGGTGTTGTCGAACTTGCGCAAAATGATCGCGCGTGATGACCTGGCGCGTTTCAAGTCTCTGCGCGACGCCGTTGCCCACAACCAGATGGTGTCCGAGACCGCGCGCACGTTCCTGCGTGATTTGCGTGCGCGGCTGGTGCACGCGCTGGCGGTGTAGAGGCTGCAAGCAGATGTTTCCTGCGAAAGATGCCGTTTTTCTCCCAGGGATCTCCCTGGAAGAAAAACGGCATCTTTTGCGATGGGAAATAGGGGAGTGCGCAAAGCCCAATTGGTATCCGCGAAACACGCCACCGCCCGCCCCCGAAGGGGGCGGGCGGTGGCGTGTTTCGCGAGTTTCATCAATTAGATTTTGAGCACTCCCGGAAATAGACCGTTCTGAGTAGTTGTGAATAATTATTCCGCCCATCGATACGAAATTTTGTATACGGAATTCAAAAACTTTACTGAAATTTCGTAGCGTAAATATGTTTCACTTTTCGTGTTCGTGTTCGTGTTCGTGACGTGTTCATGTCGTGTTTATGGAGGGATTGCGATGAGTGAAATTTTGGCCGAAGCTGTGTCTGATCTGGGCGCAGCATGTCAGCGCATCGAAGGTGTGATGCACAGTGGGGGGCACGGGCTGCCGGCTGGATTGACGAACGTACTGCATGAGCTGGGACAACCTGATGCGACGCGAACGCTGCTGTGCTCGTTGCTGGCGGATGAAGATGCGCTGGAGCAGGTGGCGCGTCGGTCGTTTCTGCATCGCAACGGGTTTATCAAGCTGCGGCTGAATTCGTCGCCCGAGTTTGTGCTGCGCCTGCACGTCTGGACCGGGGACGCCA
>CAXNFZ010000033.1:0-15768 GCA_964201495.1 Chloroflexota bacterium
GGATACCAATTGGGCTTTGCGCACTCCCTTGGTCTGCCAGCAGATTTTTCTCACGCGAAGGCGCGAAGACGCGAAGGAAAAAGCTTTTTATGGCTTTCCGCACCTTCGCTTGAGGAAGATTCTTCGGCGATGAAATTCAGACCGCTTCGCGTTCTTCGCGGCTTCGCGTGAGAAATGCATTCGCCCCAAACGGCGGATGCACCCCGTGCCCTCACTCCGCTACCAGCTGCCTTCGAAGCGCTCTTCCGGCCACACGCGCGCAATGTTGTGGTACCCGGCCTGTTCCCAGAATCCCGGCCGGTCCGTCGATGTGAATTCCAGCCCGCGCAGCCACTTGCCGCCCTTCCAGAAATAACGCGTGTCCGGATCCTGCGCCGTCTCCTTCACCGCGCCCACCACCACGCGCAACGGATAACCGTGATCGGCCTCGAGCGGCTTGCCATCGAATTCGGTGGCCATCAGCGTCGTCGGCTTCAGAAAGTGCTCGATATCGAGATTGGTCGTAAAACCATACTCACAATGCTCGATCACATATTTCGCGCTCGGCTTCGGCTGCACAATTTTCTGGTCGATCAGATCCTGCAGATGCACGCCCTTCCACACCGTGTCGAACTTGCTCCATCGCGTCACACAATGAATGTCCATCGTGATCTCACGCATCGGAAGCTGCTGAAACTCAGCCCACGTGAATGTGCGTGGTTCGACCACTTCGCCGTAGATTCGAAACGTCCATGTTTTCAGGTCGTACTGCGGCACCGAACCATAGTGCAGCACAGGAAACTTTTCCGTCAACGCCTGACCAGGCGGAATGCGTCCCTGCGACTGCAATTCCGTTTCGCGATCCTTGCGGGGATTGAAGTTGAAGATGCTCATTTTTCTCTTTTACCGTCACGACCCATATATCGCTTTCATCGCCTGCTCGCAAGCAGCCACACTACCGCGAGCGCCACTGCGGCAACGACGCCGTATTCCACCAGCACACCGCGCGCCGGCTGTCCCTCGTGAAACTCCTGCGACATGCCGACGCCGACATACAACCACGTCAACAACAACACGCCTGCGCTCCACGTGGAAATATTCCAGTAATTCATCGCCCACGTCGCCTGGCCAGTCAAAAATGCCAGCACCACCGCATTCAACACAGCCTTGCCCACTCCGATGCGATGCGGCGCCAGCAACTCGATCGCCAGCAAAAATGTGACCAGCGCCGTCTGTGTGGCGCTGATCACCGTACGCTCACGCTGGCTGTAAATGGCCGCGTACAACACATACCCGATCACATACGTCAGCCCCGACACGACCAGCCGCGAATTCGCGTATCCAGCCAGGTCCGACGCCAACGCGCCGTACTCGGCGTTGATCAGGATGCCGATCACCACAATGCCCACTACCAGAGCTGCAATCCACAACGGCCACGTGGAAATTCGCGTCAGCAAAAGACACAGCGCCAGTGTACCCAGGCCGGGCGCGATCCAGAACGGAAATAGATACCCGACATCTCCACGCCGCACCGCCGGATGCTCGCGCAGCACCCAGTCCACGCCGGCAATCGCCAGCACCGGCACAAGCGTGATCAACAGTGTGTCCACGCCGAACTCGAACGACAACGGCGAACCGAACACGTCGAGCGAAATTGCACGTACCGGCAGGTCGATCACCAGCAGCAACGCAGGGGCCATCGCGATCAACGCCAGCAGCGTCAGGATGCGATTGGTGATGGCTTGCCTGAGTTCATCCGTCATGGTTTTTCGTACTGCGCGACGCGTCGTCCGCTGCCCGGCGCCGCGGTGATCTCGCCTTCCGCGAATGCCCGATTCCCACGCACGTACACAGAATGCACCGCACCTCGCGCGCGAAACCCAGCGAACGCCGTCCATCCACACTTGCTGTAGATGCGGGTCGCTCCCAGCTCATGCTCCCGCTCGAAGTCCACGAGTGTGATGTCGGCATCGCATCCGGGCGCGATTGTACCTTTGCGCGCAATCGCAAACGTGCGCGCCGGTCCTTCACAACACAGACGCGCCACGTCTTCGAGTCGCATGCGCCCGGCGTGCACCGCAGTGAGCAACAGCGGCAGCATGTCCTCGAGGCCGGGCAGCCCCATCGGCGGTCGCGCACTCTGTTTCTCCGCCAGGGTGTGCGGCGCATGGTCGGTCGCGATGCAGTCGAATTCGTTCAGATGCTCCCAAAGATACTGCGCATCCTCCGCTCCCCGCAGTGGCGGGTTCATTTCGAAAAACGAATCCAGCGCGCCGGACGGGCGCACTCCACCACCCCACAACCACTGCCCACCCAGCGTCAAAAACAGATGGTGCGGCGCCACTTCGCATGTCACAGGCACACCACGCGCGCGCGCTGCTGTAATCTGCTCGAGCTCCCGCCGCGTCGAAACGTGGCAGATATGCAGCCGATGCCCCGTCGCCTCCGCCAGCGCCACCGCCCGCCCCACTTCGATCTCCGCACACACCGGCGGTCGTCGCGCACCCCGCGCCGCAAACGCCCGCACGGCCTGCTCATGCTCGGCGTGCACCGCGATCACACGCTCCCGCGGATACTGCTCGAAGTGCGCCATCTGCAGGCCAAAATCCTCGACGAGCAGATCTCCCGTGCTGCTGCCCATGTACATCTTCAAGCCGCATTCGAGCATCTCGAGATGCGCAGCCTTCTCACCAGCGTTGGCATTCGTCGCCCCAAGGAATAGTCCGAAATCACACACCGCACTCGCCGCCGCGCGCGCCAGCACAGACGCCATCGTCGCCGCATCTGTCACCGCCGGCTGCGTGTTCGGCATGCCGAACACGGTCGTCACTCCTCCCGCCAGCGCCGCTCCGGTGCCGCTGCGAAAATCTTCCTTGTGCTCACCGCCCGGCTCGCGCAAATGTGTATGTACGTCGACCAGCCCGGGAAACGCCAGCAGCCCTGCCGCGTCGATCTCTTCCGCCGCCGCTCCCCACGCACCCGGCTCGACGACCGCCGCAACGCGCTCACCTTCAATCACGATGTCGCACGGACGACAGCCGTCCGGTGCAACGACTGTTGCATTCCTGATGATTTTCATGGGTGCTCAAGTTTATAGTCCATCCCATGCTCCCTATCCACGACCTGCGCCCGCAACTCTCGCTCATGTGGCGCGAACAGGCTTCTCTCGTGCTCGTCGCGCCAACCGGATCCGGCAAAACGACGCAGGTTCCGCAGATGCTGCTCGCAGACGGCATCGCCGGCGAGAAGCTCATCGTCGTGCTGCAGCCGCGCCGCGTCGCTGCCCGCAGCGTCGCCGTGCGCGTCGCCTTCGAAATGAATTGCGCCGTCGGGGACATCGTCGGCTATCAGGTGCGCTTCGACGAACGCCTCGGCCCACGCACGCGCATCGCATACGTCACCGAGGGCATCCTGCTGCGCTGGCTGCAGAGCGACCCGCTCCTCTCGAACGTCGGCGTAGTCCTGTTCGACGAATTCCACGAACGCAATCTGATGAGTGACGTGGCGCTGGCACTCTGCCGGCGCGTCCAGACCCGCCGCCCGGACCTGCGCCTGATCGTCATGTCGGCCACGCTCGAAGCCGAACCGGTCGCGCAGTATCTCAGTTGTCCGATCCTCGAATCCGCCGGCCGCAGCTTCCCCGTGGATATCCGTTATCAGGAATGGGATGACGATCGGCCGGTCTCTGAACGCGCAGCCGCTGAAACGCTGCGCCTGCTGCGTGACACCGGCGGCGCCGACCCCACCGCCGGTGACGTGCTCGTCTTCCTGCCCGGCATGGGCGAAATTCAACGCACGCTCGACGAAATCCGCATCGCCTGGCGCGGCGACCCGCTCGCCCTGCTCATGCTGCACGGTGATCTCGCACCACGTGAGCAGGATCGCGTCTTCGCTCCATCCGAGCTGCGCCGCGTCATCGCCGCCACCAACGTCGCCGAAACGTCGCTCACGATTCCCGGCATCCGCTTCGTCGTCGACGGCGGCCTGGCCCGTGTAGCGCGCCATGACCCGGCACGTGGTCTCGACACGCTGCACGTCGAACCGATCTCGCAGGCTTCGGCCGATCAGCGCGCCGGCCGCGCCGGCCGCATCGCCCCCGGCGTCTGCCTGCGCCTCTGGTCACAACAGAATCATGCCGCACGCCCGGTTCGCAACACTCCCGAAGTGCAGCGCACCGAACTTGCTTCGACCGTGCTGCTGCTGCATTCACTCGGCGTGCAATCGGTCGCTGATTTCGATTTTCTCGACAAGCCCGACGCACGTCGCATCGCTGCTGCCGAACTGCTGCTCGAAGACCTCGGCGCGCTGCGTGATGGAACGATCACCGACGCCGGCCGACGCATGCTGCTCATCCCAGCGCACCCGCGCTACGCACGCATGCTGCTCGAAGCCGATGAGCGCGGCTGCGTGCGCGAAATTGCGCTGCTCGCCGCGCTCGTCGGCGGCCGCGATCTGCTGCTGCGCCTGCATCCCCGCGACGAACGCGATCGCATCGCGCGCCGCAACCGCGCTTCTCTCCTCAAGCGGCACGACTCCGGCAGCGATTTCTTTCTCTACGCTCGCTCGTTCGAACACGCTGAGCGCTGCAGCTTCGACGGCCGCAAATGCGCCGAATACGGCATTCATGCGCACGTCGCACGCGAAGTGGCGCAGACGCGCGCACAACTGCTGGCGCTGTGCGAAGAGGCCGGCCTGGCGCTCGATCCGCCCGCAGTGCTTACTCCGGAGGCGCTCACGCAAGCCGTCGCGCGCTGCCATCTCGCCGGCTTCATCGACCACCTCGCCGTGCGCACCAGCAGCGGCAGCTCAGAATTCGATCTGGCTCACAGCCGTCGCGCAGAACTCGCGGATGAAAGCGTCACCGGCAGCCATGCACTGATCGTTGCCTCGGAACTGCGAGAAATCTCCAACCGTGACGGTTCGCACTGGACCATGCTGCGCTTTGCCAGCGCCGTGCAGGCCGACTGGGTGCGCCAGCTGGCGCCGCGCGGCCTCAGCACGCAGGTCGATCATGTCTTCGACCGGCTGCACAAACGCGTCGTGGCCGGCCGCGTGCTGCGCTTCCACGATCTCGTCCTGGCTGGCGAACGCATTGCTGAGCTCGACCCGCACATCGCCGCCGCCATCCTCGCCGAAGAAGTGCTCAGCGAACCGACGCGCCTGCCTCAATGGGAAAAAATTCGGCCGCTCACTGCATCTCTCGATCCAGCCGCCGTCCACGCCGCTCTGACGCGCGCTTTTCTCGGCGCCGTCACCATCGGCGAAGCACTGCGCCGCAATGTGCTGCATGAGCTCGAATCTGCCTGAGCATGAATATTCGGGCCGGTCGATTTCACATCACCGAACGCATGATTCCTGGGCCCCGCAGAACATCGCACCTGTTGCGCAGGAAATTTCGACGCGGTGTCCGTTCGTAAATACAGGCGAAGTTCCGACTACGCCTGCTCTCATCTCTTTTCGCTACCATCACGCGCGATGTCCCGCGCCTTCCTGATCCTTCTCACCACCGCATTCGCGATCAGTGCCTGCACTGCTTCTCCCGTTGCCGCGCCCGCCACCGGGCGTCTCGAACTGTCACCGGTGCAGACGAACTACGCTGCGTATACGCGTGCAACGGCCGTGCGCGACATGGTCTGGCCGGACGATCACGGGCCGCACGACGATTACCTGCTCGAATGGTGGTACTACACCGGCAACCTGCAGGATGCGAACGGCCGACCGTTCGGCTACCAGCTCACTGTGTTTCGTCGTGCCGTCGCACCGCCGTCGCTCAGCGGCACTGCCATGCCGAACAGCCTCGGATTCCGGCAGGTCTACTTCGCCCATTTCGCACTCTCGGATGCGGAAGGCAAGACTCACCACGCCTTCGAACGCTTCAGCCGCGGCGCCGCCGGACTCGCCGGCGCTCAGAGCGCCCCGTTCCGCGCGTGGGTCGAAAACTGGAGCATCGATCAAACGCCCGGCTCCGCTCCCGCCGACGCCGCCGGCGCCGCTCGCCTGCGCGCGGCCCAGGACGGCATCGAAATCGATCTCACCGTCTCGCCGGACAAGCCGCTCGTGCTCCAGGCCGATCGCGGCCTCAGTCCGAAAAGCGCCGACCTGACGAACGCCTCGTACTATTACTCATTCACTCGCCTCGCCACGGTCGGCCGCATCCGCATCGCCGGTCAGGAATTTCAAGTGACCGGCAGCAGCTGGATGGATCACGAGTGGTCGACCAGCCTGCTCGACGAAAATGCCGAGGGCTGGGATTGGCTGGCGCTGCAGCTGGATGACGGACGCGATCTGCTCGTGGCGCAGGTGCGTCACAAGAGCCGCAAGCCGGAAGATGCGTTCCTCGCGCTTGCTGCGCTCGTCGAGCCCGACGGTTCGCCGCGCCAGCTGAGCCGCGACGCGCTGCGCTTCGAGCCGCTCGAGTTCTGGGAAAGCCCACGCACGGCTGCGCGCTACCCAACCCGCTGGCGCGTCAGTGCGCCCGATGCGCAGCTCGAACTCGACGTGCGCACTCGCTTCGACGACCAGGAAGCTGAACTGTCGACCGTGTACTACGAAGGCGCCGTCGTCGCCTCCGGCACGCTCGCCGGCAAACCCGTCCGCGGCGTCGGCTATCTGGAAATGACCGGCTACTCCACGTCCATCGGCGCGCAGTTGCGCTGACAGCTGCGGATGTATCCGTCTGCGGTGGGCGCATCCGCAGTGAGGGGCAGAGATCGCGGAGAGTGTGGAGGACGCGGAATTTCGCGCAGAGACGCAGATATGCGGAGACGCGGGCTTTTTGTGGAGTCGACTTTGATTCGATTGGAACTCCTTCTGCACCTTTCGCTCACGTGCACGATGCGTCGACGCGGACCTCGATTGCTTTTCAGCGCAGACGCATGCAGTGGTCGACCGCCCCTCTCCGCCGAGATTTCGCGCGCGGTATCGGGCGTGGCACGGGGGAACAGCAAGCGAAATCTTAGGGGGAGAGGGGTGAGGTTTTCGCGCGCAAAACTTTTTGCCCCGAACGGCGGATGCCTCTGCAGTCAGAAGACGCATTCTGCACTATGCTCAGCGGGCTTTGAATTTTCGAAACACTGTACGCCGCGCAACTACGCGCATCACCGACAGACTTGTCGAATTCCGCGGCTTCACGCCGACCGATCGGAATTTGTATTACATGTGCGTAGAGATCATCCCGATCGGCATCGCGATGGGCGCGATCGCCTTCAACGGGCCGCTCGTGCTGGCGCTCGGCGGCTCGAATGCGCTGCTCGGCGCGATGTCGTCGCTGCCGGCGCTGATGATCATCCTGTTCACCTTCCCAGCAGCGCGCTTCATGGACAGCATCAGCGACACGCAGCGCCGCAAGCGCTGGATCGTCGGCAGCCTCGCCCTCTCGCGCATGTCGTATCTGGTCATCGCGGCAGCACCGCTGCTGCTGCCGCCTGCATGGGCGGCCGTGGCCATCGTAGCTGTGGTCGTGCTGCAATCCGTGCCGCTCGCATTGTTCAACACCGCCTGGGCCGTCGTGATCGCCGACGTGTGCCCACCCAACCGCCGCAGCAGCCTCTTCGCCACGCGGCTCATGCTTGTCTCCGCAAGCATGGCAGTCGGGTCTTTTCTCAGCGGCATATTTCTCGATGCCGTGCCTTTCCCGCTGAATTACCAGCTGCTCAACATAGCGTCGTTCCTGCTGGCGCAGGGCAGCACGTGGTTGATTCTAAAAATTGAATTCCCGGAAGTGACGGCCGTTCCGGCTCCCGCAAAGCACCACGACGCAACCGCCCGCCCTTCTCTGCGCGATCAGATCGGCCGGCTGCGCGAATTCGTGCGTGAACATCGCGCCTTCGTCAATTTCAACATCGTCACGCTGATCTGCTGGATCGGCGCGTGGGGAGCGGCCCCGATCTACACGATTTACTTCGTCAAGGAATTGCAGCTCAGCAACAGCTGGATCGGATTGAACTCCACGCTCGCCCAAATCGCCATGGTGTTGAGTGCGCACCTGTGGACGCGCCTGATTGAACGCAAAGGCGATTTCTGGGTGGTGCTGCGCACTGTGCTGCTCACCGGCCTCTATCCGCTGATGATCGTGCTCATCCCCTGGCCGAGCGCAATCCTGGCGTTCGGCTTCCTGAACACATTGAATGACACTGGCCTCGGCATTACGCATGCCGGATTGTTCTACGCGATCATCCCGCCTGAAAAACGCAACAGCTTCGTCGCCTTCTACAGCATTCTGATGAACGTCGGCGCCATGCTCGCGCCACTTGCTGCTACGCCGCTCGCCGACTGGGCCAGCGCCGCCACGGTGCTGCTCATCTGCGCAGCCTTTCGTTTCGGCGGCAGCATCCTGTTCTGGATCATGCCGCCGAAGCCGCCGTTGGAGAAAGTAGGTGGATAGTAGATAGTAGATAGGTAACTACTCAGGCCATCCATTTTTCCAACGCGAAACGCGCTATTCCTTCCCCCTTCGGGGGAAGGAATAGCGCGTTTCGCGGGAAATACTGATTTAGGCCTGAGTAGTTACGTAGATAGTAGATAGTTATATATGCCCTGAGTAACTGGACAGCTTACTAGCTGTCCGTCCGTAAATACAGGCTCAACTCACTATCACTATCCACTATCACTATCCACTATCCCCTATCCCCCAGCCGCACCCCACACCGCTCCGCCGCCGCGACGATCGCCGCGCGCGCAGCCGGGATTTTCTCGTCCGGCAGATGCTCGATCAGCAGCCACGCTTCTGGCGCCTCCTGCGCCAGACGGCGCAACAGCAGTTCGTACGGCATCGTGCCTTCACCCAGCAGCACCTCGTCGATGTGCACGACATGGCCGTCTTGAATGCGGCAGTCCTTCGCGTGCAGGATCACCGTGTCACGCGCCATCAAATCGAACAACGCATTCAGCACGCGCGACGGGTCATGCGCGTCGGCGACGGCGCCGATGAAATTCACCGGGTCCATGCTGAATTTGAGCGCGGGTGAACCGACGGCATCAAGCAGGTCGCGCGCGCGCTGCGGCGTGTCCAGCGTCGACGAAACATGTCCCTCGATGGCCAGCGTCATTCCCTCTTCTTCGGCTGTGCGCGCAATCTGCCGGCACGATGCGACAAGCGTATCAAACGCCTCGACCGTGTGGTTGTCCGGGTGATGCCACCAGTGACCGCGTGGGTTACGGCTGCCCGGCCGCACGTACACGCAATGCGCGCCGAAGGCCCGCCCGAGCCGCGTCAGCGCCTGATGCCCGCGCACACCCTCGGCGCGCCGCACCGGGTCGGCGTCGATCAGGCGCTCGTACATGCCGTTCGCCTGCGCGCAGCGCACTCCCGTTTCATCGAGCGCTGCTCGCACGCGCTGCGCATCGGCAATCTGCGCCTCAAGCGGCTGATTCACCACGATCGATGCTCCAGTGAATCCGGCTGCACGCACCCCGCGCAGCACGTTCACGTCGATGTTTCGCCAGTCCGCCGGCAATAGTCCGGCTACTCCGAGGTTCAATGGTTTCACAAGTTGATTATGCGGCCACGCTTTTTTCTGCGCAACGAGTGAGTCGTTACAATGTGAAACTCTCCCTACAATGTCCCGCCTCCGCACGCACAGCCATCGCATCATCTTCGCACTCGCCTGCACACTCGCCTGCACACTCTTCCTTGCTACGTGGATCCCACAAGTACGCCGCAGCCATCAGGGCGTGAATCTGCATGCGCTGCAGGCGCTCGCATGGGTCAACGGCAGGCCGGATATCGAATATAGCTGGATGCGTGGCGTGGCTGGGGACTGGTCGATCCACGATGGGCGCTGGTACGTCGCATTTCCACCAGCGCCGTCCGTGCTCCTGTTGCCCGTCGTCGCCCTTTTCGGCGAGGAGCACACGAACACTACGATCATCGCCGCTGTCTGCATCGCGCTGTCAGCGTTGGCGCTGCACGCTGCGCTGCAAAAGCTCGGCGTGCAGGGTGCAGCGCGCGCATGGACGATCCTCGGCTATCTGCTCGGAACCGGCGTCTGGCACATCGCACTTGAAAGCCGCAACGTCTGGCATTTCGCACATGCGGTCGCGCTGCTCGGCACAGCCGCATGTTTAAACGAAGCACTCGGTCAGCACCGCGGATGGCTGCTCGGCGTCTGCGCCGCACTGGCGATTCTCTCGCGCCAGCTTGGGCTCATGCTCGTGCCTACTGTGTTCATCATCACAGCTGGATTCCGACGCCCCGGCGAGCGACGCCCGGATGTCGCCGCGGTGCTGCAGTTTCTCGGCATCATCGCCGCTGCGCTCGGCGCATGGGGCCTCTATAACTTCGCACGCTTCGGCAATCCGCTCGAGTCCGGCTATGCGTTCATGCAGGACAACGGCTTTCTGCTCGAGCGCGCCAATCTCTACGGACGCTTCAGCCCAGCATATGTGCCGTTCAATTTGTACTACCTGCTTGTGCACGGTCCGAATCTGATCTGGGATCCGGCGACGCACTATCTCGTGAATGTGCGGCCGGACTATTTCGGGACAGGCCTGCTTGCAGCAAGCGCATTTCTCATCACCGTGTTTGCCGCGCGCACATCACGAGCCATAAGCGCAGGCTTATGGCTCGGAATCGCGCTCACGCTCGGTGCACAGCTGCTCTATCTCGGCAACGGATCGGCGCAGATCAACACGCAGCGCTTCACGCTCGATGTCATGCCGCACCTGTGTCTGCTCGCTGGCGCCGGCCTGCAGCAGCGCTTCCACGAATGGGACGGCCGTGTCTGGCGCACAGCAATCGTCTGGAGCGTGGCGCTCAACGCCTTTATGCTCGGCGGGCTCGATCTGTTCAATCAATTTATGCACCGCTGGCTGGCGCTGTGGAGTTAGCTCGAAATCACGCTGTTCCTCCTCCCAAAGGGAGAAGGAACAGCGTGTTTCGCGGGAAATACTGATTTGGGCCTGAGTAGTTACGAATTTTCTAAATTCGCCTTCAGCCAGTCGAATGCTGCCCGCTGCATCGGCAGATCGAATTTGTGCGGGCCGGGGTACCACTGGCCGACGTACTTCGCCGCCGCACCCGCCCACGCATAGTGATCGCTCAGCCGCGCGTGCGCCGCGCGCATTCCCTCCGGTGTGAATAAATCGTCCTGCTCGTCGTATTGCACCAGCAGCGGCAGCGGCGCGCGGCATGCCGCGAGATCCGCCCAGTCCATGTCCAACGCCATCCCATACGGATACAGCATCCACGTGTGCGAATAGACGTTGTGATCCAGCAGTCCCTCGTACGTCGTCATCAGGCCGACGATCGCCGCCGCCTTCAATCCGCCGTGCGACGCCGCCAGCATCGCGCTGCGGTTGCCGCCACCCGACAAGCCCAGACACGCCACGCGCTCGGGCGCAACCTCGGCGCGCGAGCGCAGGTAGTTCAACGCCACACGATCTTCGAAGCACACCACACCCGGCATGCCGGTGCCGAGCAGGTTGCAGTACTTCGCCACCAGATGCTCATGCGGGCCCGCTGCAGCGTTGTAGGCCTGAACCTGTGCCGACAGTTCGCCGCCCGCACCCGCCTGCGCACTCAGGTCCGCCGGCATATCCTCCACAGGAAATTTCCGGCTGCCCCACAAAAACGTGTCATGCGCCACCACGACGAATCCTTCGCGCGCCAGCTCGTTTGCATACGCGCGGCCGCCGTAGCAGCCGTCGCGAAAATTCTGCAGCAGCGGCGCCTCCATGCCGTCCGGCCCATCGGCAATCTTTTCCTTGCCGTAGAACTTAAACCCGCCGTGATCGTGCAGCGCCAGCACGCCGGGCAGCGGACCGCTCACCCCCGCCGGCTTCAGCACGTACGCTTCCGTGCGCGGCCCATATCCCACCGACCACGACACCAGTTCACCTTCCACTCCATCGCGCTCCCAGCGCGCGTGCGTCTGCACGTTCAGCGGTGCTTCAGGCCCAGAACAGAACCCGAGACGTTCACGCACCTTCGCCTGCGTTGCTTCGCCCGGCCGCGCCAATGGATACAACGGATGCTGCCGCTTCGCCGCATCCACGAGATCGCTGTACACGCCGAGATGTCGATATGTCGTCATTGCTGCTCCTTACAAAAGATCACTGATCTCGATCGACCGCCGTTCAGCGATCGAATGATTCGCCGCGATGCCGATCATGATCGACATCGCTCCCTGCCACGAACCGGCCATGTAGCCGAGCGGATCCGGTTCGCTCTCACCGCCGAACAGCCGCGCCAGCAAACGCGCATCGCCGCCGCCGTGGCCGCCCGACGCCACCGGCACGTCGATCGTCGTCCGATCCCCCCTGCGATTGAACACCGTGATCGGGTGACTGCGCACATCCGCACCGAGGCCGCTTTCGACCAGCAGCAGCTCCATGCGGCCGCCCGTTCCGTTGATCGCCGCGCGCCAGCCTTCCCACGGACTGTGCGCCTGCAGCGAATAGCTCAGCAGCGTGCCGCGCTCGTAGCGCGCGCTCACGCTCATCGTGTCGTAGATGTCGATCTCATCCGAAAATACGCAGCCGTCACGAAAGTAGCCGTCCTCATGCTCAGCATCGAAGTACAGGCGCTTCAGGTTCGCGTCGCGCGCGAGGTCGACATAGAACTCGCACGTGCGCGTGTGCGTGCAGGTCGAACAGCGCTCGCCGCGCTGCTCGCGCGTCGGCCCGTAAAAGCGTCGCTCGCCCAGGCCGAACACCGTGCGCGGCTCGTCTTCGAGCCACCAGTTGATCATGTCGAAATGATGCGTCGATTTGTGCACCAGCAGACCGCCCGAGTTTTCCATGCGCCGGTGCCAGCGCCGAAAATAATCCGCACCGTGCCGCGTGTCGAGGATCCATTCAAAGTCGACGCTCAGCGGTGTGCCGATCGCGCCTTCGCGCAGCATCTCCTTCACGCGCGTGGTGTACGGCGCGAAGCGATAGTTGAACGTCACTGTGACCGTGCGCCCGCTGCGCTTCTCGGCAGCCAGAATCGCGCGGCACTGCTCGGCGCCGATGGTCATCGGCTTCTCGGTGATGGCGTCGCACCCGGCGTCCAGCGCACGAATGATGTACTCGTGGTGAAAGCGATCGACCGTGGTGACAATCACGCAGTCAGGCTTCTGCTCACGCAGCATCGCGTCGAAGTCGGCGTACACCGACGGGCCGCCGCACTCGTCGCTCAGCAGCTGCGCACGCGTGCGGTTCACATCGAACACGCCGACGAGGCGCGCACTCTGCTTGAATCGTTCGAAAATTGGTTTGGCGAACATGCCCAGCGCGCGCGAGCTGGCGCCGGCGATGGCGTAAGTTTTCATCTTGCTCCGTAAACCGCGGTGATTGCGACGCGGACCTGCTCAAGTATGGACGAAAACCAGAAGCTGACCAGTGCTGACAAAATCATGTACAGGTACCCGGCTTCTAAGAAGCCGGGTACCTGTGCGCACACTTGTCAGCTCATGTCAGGCGCCGCAGCAGATAGCCGCCGAGCTGCTGAACGCCGCGGCCGAAGCGCAGCATGTAATAGAAAGGCAGTTGCCAGTTCTGCCGCATTCCGTAGCGCTGCCGCATGTAGTTCGGCCGAGGAAATATCTGCCGAACGAGGTACTCCACTCCACGACGCAAAGTCGGCATCGTGGCGCCGATCGAAAGATGGCGAATCGGCGAATGGAGCACTTCGATGTTGACGCGCTGCGGACGCGGTTGATCCACACCGTTCTGCGCCGTAAACGCAGCCAGACCTGCCGAAGTCGGCACGCCCCAGGTTGTCTCGACTTCCTGCAGCATGCGCTCGACCATCTGCCCCATACCCATTTCTTCCGCCAGAGTGCAGACGAGCGGCCAGTTCATCTCCGCGCCATGGTGATGGACGAGCAATGCCGCATCGAACGTTCGTTTCAGCGCATTGTCTATATGGTGCAGAAAATGATGAATCGCAAGATGCAGGAACATCACTTCGTGCGTAAAAACCAGCGCCGGCTCGCCACCGATCGTCACACTGCGCACGTGCGACCAAAACATATGCGTGTGAGCAGAAGCTCCAAAACTCGGCACAAGCACGTCCCAGTGCAGGTCGAGGACTTGTCGCGACGGCGACTCACGCACATACCCGACCTCGATGCTGCCCGACCACGAAAAATGCGGGTCATCGATTTTTTGTACCCGCCGGTACCCCAGAGCGCCGAGTGCCTCGTGCACCGCCTCGAGCGAATCTCGCTCCGCGAGCAGGTCGATGTCGGCCATCGTTCGCAACGCCGGGTCCTGATACAGCAGCGCGCTCAGTGCCGCGCCCTTCATGACCACGATACGGAGGCCGGCTGCGGCGAACGTTGCCAGGATTTCAGCCAGCGCAAGCCGTTGCGCTGTGCCGCGCTGCAGCGAAAGCGCATACGCCATGCGCAGCTGGTTCGCCGCATCCTTCGGCGCATTCGCCAGCAGATCCCGCCGCCGCCCGGCCAGGTAGAGCATCGCCCCGAAATTTTCGCGCAACGCAGCCTGCACCAGCGCAGGCCAGTCCTCTGCGCGCACCACCAGCGATGCGCCGTCGCCGCCCAACAAATCCACGCGCAAAATGCTGCACAACAGATTCGATACCGACTGCACGCTCGTCACGTCACCCATAACTTACGCTCCTCGCTATCGCGACACGCTCAACATCCTGTGATAGTGCGTCGTACACGGCTTCCAGATTTTCGAACCCACTGCGATACACGATGCGACACACCGGCACACAATTCGCAATCTCCGTCAGCGCACTGAATCGCAGTGCGGTCATTCCTGTCGCCCACGCCACGAGTGTGATGAACGAGTGATACGTCAGGTTTTGAATGGCCGTCGCAGGCCCAACCGGCAAAATCTCGACCGGCCGTTCGGCGTCATGCACACGTTCGAGAAAATACAAACAGGACAACTTCTGCGCAACACCGCAGAAACGGCCGTATCCATGCGCACCGCCGTCCAGCCGCAGCTTGTCTTCATAAGGCTGCACCGTCTCGATGCCCTCCGTCGCTCCGAAAAAGCGCTCCACCTGCGCCGGATACAACCGCAGCGAAGAAAACATGGGAAGCGCCTCTGCCCGCTGATCGACGACGCGGCACGCCAGCAGATCGTCGCTCAGCATCTCGTTTCCACGTGCGACGAAATGCGCCGCCATGGTGCTCTTCCCCATTCCACTGTCCGCCAGAAAACCAACCGCACCTTCTCCGACTTTTATCGACGACGCATGCAGCATCGACACGCCGCGCTGCTCGAGCCAATACGCAATCACGCAGCTCAGTAAACGACTCTGCAGAATGCGGTATCGCTCTTTTTCCGTGGTGTACGCCGTGATGCGATTCGACTCGAGCAGGATATGCACGTCGTCGCAGTAGCTGAACATATCCCCGCGATCCGTGCGATGCAGCACGTAATAAGGAATGCCCCCGAACTGGAGCTTGCTTTCGTACAAGAGTTCGCCGCGTTGAACGTCCATCGACGCTTCATCCAGATCGAAGCAATCGATCAGAACGCCGGGCTGCTCGCCGGCGGCACACTCCGGCCCAAGCCAATGCAGCGGAATATTGCTGGACAGACGCAGACCAAACGCAAAATATGAATGCCGACCCATACTGTTCATAGCGCGTGAGCATTCTAACGGTTACAAGGGATGCATCCCGCAGGAGGGTGCATTCGCCAACAGGGGCGAATTTCGACAGCAGATTTGTCTCACGCGAAGCCGCGAAGAACGCGAAGGAAAAAGCTTGTGATGGCTTTTCCGTGCCTTCGCTTGAGAAAGTTTCTTCGGCGACGGAATTCAGATATCTTTGTGTTCTTCGCGTTCTTCGCGTTCTTCGCGTGAGAAATTGTTCGCCCCTT
>CAXNFZ010000034.1:0-15702 GCA_964201495.1 Chloroflexota bacterium
GCTCGAGCATGACGAGATCTACGTTGTCGAAACCAGCCGCAGCGAGATCCGTCAGCAGATCGAGTTTGAGCGCACCCAGCCTTTCGCCCACGTTCGACGTCACCACTCCCAGATCGATGTCGCTCTCCGCTCGCGCACGGCCTTCAGCATGTGAACCGAACAAATACACCGCGCGCACATCGGGATGCGCTCGAAATACGGCGGCGAGCTTTGCTTCGTCCAACGGCATTCGTCGAGTATAGGTCGGCTGTCCTCCCGGTCGGTGCATCGAGGTCCATCCGTCCTATCATTCCTCCATGCTCAACGAAATCCTCCTGCTCCACCACACCCACACCGACATCGGCTACACACACGACCAGCCGACGGTGTGGGAACTCAACCGCCAGTTCATCGACGACGCGCTCGACGAGATCGACCGCACGGCCGACTGGGACGCAGACTCGCGCCCGATCTGGACATGCGAGGTCACCGGCATGCTCGAGTACTGGAAGCGCACCACGTCGCCGCGCAACGTCGAGCGCTTCGACGCCGCCGTCGCCGCCGGCCGCATGAGCGCGTGCGCCATGGCCTGGAATTTCACGCCGATGCTCGGCGTGCGCCAGTTCCTGCACTCACTCGCACCGCTGCCCACGCTCCGCAACGAGCACGGGCTGCCGCTGGAAGTCGCGCTCAATCACGACGTCAACGGCCTGCCCTGGACGATGGTGCCGCTGCTGCTCGACGCCGGCGTCAAGATGGTCCAGATGGGCATCAACGTGCACTTCGGCGGCTTCCCGCTGCAGCGCCCGCTGTTCTTCAAGTGGGTCGGCCCCGATGGCCGCGCCATCCTCGCCTTCAACGGCGAACACTACGGCATGTTCCAGCGCTACGCCCGCAGCGACGAAAACTCGATCGACGCGATGGCCGCAGGACTGCAGGCCTACCAGGCCAAGCTCGACGCCCAGAATTACCCGCACGACTTCGCTGTGCTCTCGCTCACACACTACTCGTTCTGGGACAACAACCCGCCCTACCCACACGCGTACGAAATGATTCGCCGCTGGAACGCCGAAGGCCGTGGCCCGCGCATCCGCTTCATCACGCCCGAGCAGCTCCTCGCCCGCGTGCAAACCCTCGATCTGCCAACGCACCGCGGCGACTGGACCGACTACTGGAATTTCGGCACGGCCAGTTCGGCGCATGAAACGCGCCTCGGCCATGAAGCGCGCACCGCTCTCTTCGCCGCCGACATCCTGTCGCTGCAGAAGGCTCAGCCGCGCGACCCAGGTCTGCCGCGCGTGACCGCCGAGGCCTACGATGCGCTCAACCTGTGGGACGAACACACCTGGGGCAGCTACGCGTCCATCGGCGACCCCGATCGCGACTCGGTGCTCGCCGGCTGGCAGCACAAGGCCTACCCGGCCTATCGCGCCCACGCACTCGCGCGCTACGCCCGCACCGAGCAGCTCGAAATGCTCACGCGCAACCCGCGCCATGCCCGCCATTCGAACGGCGTGCTGCTCGTCAACCCGACGCCGTTCCCGCGCACCGACTACGTGCGCCTGCCGATGGACCTGATCGATGGCCGCTACGATCACCTGTCGAGTACGTCACATCGCTTCTCCGAAGCAAATGCTTCGGAAAATACGCTGCACGTCGCCGCCGGCGAAGCCGTCGCTACCGACGCGCTCTTCGGCCCGATCACCGTGCCGGCCTACGGCTATGTGCGCACGCCCCTCGCCGCGCTGAAGCTCGCCCCGGCCGACAGCCTGACGATCGGCGCGGATTTTCTCGAATCGCCCACGCACACGCTGCGCTTCGATGCGCAGACCGGCGCGGTTCGCTCGCTCTTCGACAAACGCACGCAGCGCGAATTCGCCGACGCCGCCAGCCCATGGCCGCTGCTCGGCCTGGTGCACGAAAAAGTCGACGGGCCGCACAACACCCCCAACCGCGGCCGCGAGCCGCTGCTCGAGCTGGACTACGACAAATTCCAGGACACGTCGTTCAAGCGCGGCTGGCCGGCCATTCGCACGCCTGAGAAATCCACATCCATTCGCACCATGCGCGAGCCGCATCGCATCGGCCTCGAGGTGCGCTCAGAAATGCCTGGCGCCGACGCAGTCGTGCGCCGCATCTGGCTGCAGGCACATCGCGCTGAAATCGCCGTCGAGGTCGCGCTGCGCAAGCGCGAAGTCGATGCGCCCGACGCGCTGTACCTCGCGCTGCCGCTGAACATCGCCGGCTGGAACTGCACATACGACACCATGGGCACACCCACGCTGCTCGACGAAGAACAGCTCACCGGCAGCTGCAAGGACTGGGTCACCGTCAGCGGTTACGCATCCGTGCACAACGCCAGCGCAGGCCTCACACTGGCCTGCCCGGATGCGCCGCTGGTCATGCCCGGCGGCTTCGTCTTCGGCGATCGACGACTCCACGTCGACCGCAGCGGCAATGCGCTGCTGCTGGCCTGGCTCACCAACAACTACTGGACGACCAACTTCCGCGCCGCGCAGCCCGGCCCGCTCAAGTTCCGCTACGAGATCGCCACACACGGCGCGTTCGATCCACAGGAAGCCGCGCGCGTCGCCGCCTTCGCGCGCGGGCCGCTGCTCACGCATCCGGTCGCGCAGGCCACGGAAATCGAAAGCGGTGCACTGGCGCAGATCGACGGCGACGGCGTCGTGATCGCAGCAGTGCTTCCCGACGGGAGCGTGGTGCTGCAAAACATGACGAACGAGGAGCGCGACGCGATCGTGACGATCGTCCAGCGCAACGTGACGCACAGCGTGCGCGTGCCGGCGCGCGGGCTGATGCAGGTCTGACGCAGGTTTGACGCAGGTCTGACAAACGAAAGAGGCGTAAATTTCAGATTTCGTAACTACTCAGGCCTGAATCAGTATTTCCCGCGAAACGCGCTATTCCTTCCCCCTTCGGGGGGAAGGAATAGCGCGTTTCGCGTTGGAAAAATGGATGGCCTGAGTAGTTACGAAGTCTGAAATCTGATATCTGATATCCTCCTGCTTCCTCGTCGTCTGCCTTCAGTGCACCTCGTCCCAGTCGATCCGCACGCCGCGCGCGCGCAGGCGATCCTGCAGCGTGCGCGTGAGCGCCGGAGATTCCCACACCTGCGCCGGGGAATGGCCGTCGGCGACGCAAAAAGCCGCCAGTTCGCCGGCGGCTTCGCCGATGGCCCATTCGACCGGGTGCAGGCGATACGCGCCGTTGCTGATGTGCGTCGTGCCGATGTTCTTGCAGGCGGCGATGAGATTGCTCGGCGCGCCGGGCGCCGGGCGCGGAATGAGTGCGCCGAGCGGAATCTGAAAAGGATGCGTCGGTCCGAACATGTTGCGATTCGGGTTGCCGACAGCCGGGTGCAGGTCGAGCGGATACCAGCCGATTCCGACGGAATCCGGAAAGTGCTCGGCACTGCTGCGGCCGGCGGCCGCGACGTGCTGTTCCAGGATTCGAAAGAGCGGCACGATGCGGCGCGCTTCACGCACATACGGCGCCATCGACAATCCGTCCGAAGTGCCCATCACGTCCGGTCGAAACATCAGCTCCGGATATCCGAAGCCGCAGTCGTCGTCACGCGGGCATTCGGTCTGCAGCCAGTACAGAAACGCCAGCGAAAGCTGCTTCGCCTCGGCGATGATGCGCGTCGACTCGGCCGGCGACGCGTGAATCAGGCTGGCGGCGTGGTAGTCATTGCCGGCCCAGTTGATCAGCGCCACGTCGTGCAGGCCGTGCGCGCCGGACGGATCGAGCAGTCGTGCGTCAAGCAGACGCCGGTAGGTCCAGAACGTCAACGGCGCGTCCGGGGCAGGCTCGAACATGCGAAAGCGCCGCAGCGGCGATCCGATGATGAGCGTGAACGGCTGCGCATCGCGCAGGGCTTCGTAATCAGCAGGCTTTTCGATCACGTGCGATTCGCCGGGGCGGCGTTCGACGGCGAAGCAGAACGTGAAACTCTGCACTTCATGCGGCGCCTCGGCGTCGGCGGCGCTCGGCTCACCTGTTTCGGTGCGCGATTCAGCGCCGGTGCGCCAGGGCGTATTCGAAAGCGGCAGCAGGTCGCCGAGGTCAGTAGCGTCCAGGAACTGCGCCGCCTCGACGACGCATTCGGCGCCGGAAGCGTCGCGCAGCACGACGTCGACGATGCGATCGGCGCGCAGCTGAGTGCGAACGGGCGCACAGTTCGTGCGAATAATCAGGCGACCGGAGGCGATATGCGGTGCGAGCATGCGTTCGAGTACGCGCAGGCCGACGCGTGGTTCAAAGCAAAGCCGACTGACCCAGCCATTTCCCGGGTTTAGCGGCAGTCCGGTTTCCGGCATACGCTCCGGCGTACCGTAGGTGTGGGTGTACTCAGCGCGAATGGCGCTGCGCAGACGCGCATAGTGCGGCGACGGCGGCTGCGCTTCGATGCGCGCATGTTCATCGAGCGCCGAGACGCCCTGTGCAGTCATCTGGCCGCCCAGCCACTCCGTGCATTCCGAAAGAAAGACGCTGCGCCCCGCACTACACGCCGCCAGCGCCGCCGCACATCCGCCCAAACCACCTCCGATGACGGCGACGTCGACGTCGACCCTGAGTGTTTCCCCAGCCATGCACACGAGTGTAATACGGGATCCTGCTGGGTTTCACACTGAAAAACCGATGTGCCCGCACAGTTCACTTGCCATCTTGCCCACTTCTGAATCGCAGTAATTATGCTCACTCGACAATTTGACAATTTCGACAACCCGGCCATACTAGACACTGTTCGGGCAAATGCAAGCTGTCAACGGGACAACGCAAGCGTGACCGCGGGCATCTGCAGTCGTGACGACCTGAGCAGGAGGAACGAACCAGGAAAATCGCCGATCACCGCACTTCCAAGGGGAAAAAACGCGTGGCCCCCCCCGCGCATACTTTAGGTTAAAACTTCCAGGAGGTAGTAAGTTACGATGAGCGCAATTTCTAAACGCTTTGGAGTGGTCGCATCGGCAGTGGCCGGTGCCTCCATGCTGATTCTGTCGGCGACTGCCAACCCCGCCGCAGCAGCCAACCGTGCGCAGGATGCGGACCGCAAGGACACCGTAATCATCGACATCGATGCCGAGCGCATCACATCGCCGGACCTGTGGAATCCGTATGTCCCCGGTTCCGCCCGCAACCAGGGTTTCCACCAGGCCATGATGGAGCCGCTGTTCATTCTCAACTACATGACCGGCAAGGTCAATCCGTGGTTGGGCGCGAGCATGACGCCGAGCAAGGATCAGACCGTCTGGACGCTGAAGCTCCAGAAGGCCGCGACCTGGAACGACGGCGTGGCGGTGACGGCCGACGACATCATCTTCACGGTTGACATGCTGAAGGCCAACCCGACGATGTCCAACGGCGGCGACATGAAGCAGTGGGTCAAGTCGACGAAGAAAGTCGATGACAAGACGGTTGAGTTCACGCTCACCAACCCGAACCCGCGCTTCCAGCTGGACTACTTCTCGGTGAAGATTTGGGGCGGCGTCAACTTCGTCCCCAAGCACATCTGGGAAGGCAAGGATCCGCTGACGTACAAGAACTACGAAGCCGGCAAGTCGCCGGTGTACTCGGGCCCGTACAAGCTGAAGAGCTTCAACAGCGCCGGCACCGAGTTCGTGTTCGAGCGCGATGACAACTGGTGGGGCAGCAAGTCGGGCTTCAAGAAGGCCCCGGCCGCCAAGTACGCCAAGTTCATCGTCGCCGGCAACGAAGAGCAGACGGTTGCCAAGATGGCTGCCCATCAGCTCGACAGCGCGATGGACATGAACCTCGGTGCGTTCAAGGCCCTCAAGGCCAAGAACCCCAAGGTCATTGCCTGGTACGACAAGGCGCCGTTCGCGGTGCTGGACCCGTGCCCGCGCAACCTCGAGTTGAACACGACGCTCGCGCCGTGGGACGACGTGGACATGCGCTGGGCGCTGAACTATGCGATCGACCGCGATCAGATCATCGCCGTCGCGTATGAGGGAACCTCGACCAAGTCGCGCATCCCCTATCCGATGTATCCGCCGGTCCAGCGCATGGACAAGCTTCTGGAATCGAAGGGCCTCTTCAAGAAGTACCCGATTTGGGAGCACAGCCCGGAGAAGGCTGCCAAGATCATCGAGTCGAAGGGCTTTGTGAAGGGCGCCGATGGATACTATGCCAAGGACGGCAAGCAGTTGTCGCTGGTGATCACCAGCGCCGACTTCGCGCCGGAGCAGACGGCATGGGCGTCCGTGATCGTCGAACAGCTGCAGGCTGTCGGCATCAACGCCTCGGTCGTTGTTCAGGCCGGCGGTATCTGGGACGACAACTGGCGCTTCGGCAAGTTCGAAGCCCGCGCTGGCTGGCACACCTGCGGTTCGGTCAACGAGCCCTGGGCGACCCTCGAGAACCTGAACGGCAAGTATCTGAAGCCCGTCGGCGAGCGCGCCGATCGCAATCCGTGGCGCTGGAACAACGCTGAGTTCTCCGCGGCCGTGGATGCCATGTCGACGCTGCCGCTCGGCGACCGCAAGGTCGACGCTCTGTTCGTCTCGGCGATGGAACAGTACCTTAAGGAACTGCCGAACATTCCGATCGCGCAGGCCAAGAAGCTGATCCCGTTCGACCAGGAATACTGGACGAACTGGCCGACCGACAAGAACAAGTACGCTCCGTCGTGGACGTGGTGGCAGTCGACCTTCGACATCCTCCTCGGCATCAAGCCGGCGAAGTAAGCACCACTGACGCATGAATTCATCGATTTGCTGCAGCGCTCGAAAGACGCCTGGGAAGTCCGATGAGTTCGTGGCGCACAGAGCTGCGCGGCCTGTTCGCAGGTTGCACACAGGATGGCAGTGAGGGAAACCTCGCTGCCATCCGCTTTCCTTAGATCGGCATGGTGTGCACTCACACCCTCACCCGAATCGACCAAAGTTCTCCTCCAGTTACACCATGGGTGGTATCAACCGAAGTTACATCGTCAGCCGGCTGCTGCTATGGCTGCTGACCGTTTTTATCGGAGCAACACTGATTTTCATCATTCCACGGCTCTCGCCGGGAGACCCGGTAGCGGCCATGGTCTCGCGAATGATGGCGCAATCAGGATACGTCGAAAACAGCACAGCCATGATCGAAGCATGGCGTGTGAAATTCGGCCTCGACGGCCCGTGGTACGTGCAGTACCTGAATTTTCTGAAAGGCTGCTTTACCTTAGATTTCGGCTATTCGCTGACCCAGTTCCCGTCACGCGTCGATGAAATGATCGGACGCGCGGTACCGTGGACGGTCGGCTTGCTCACATTCGCTACGCTCATCACGTTCGCCGCCGGCAACCTGATCGGCGCGCTGATGGGCTGGCGCAAGACGCCGAACAGCGTGCGCTCCATGCTGCCGCTGCTGTTGACGTTCTCGTCGATCCCGCCGTTCATCTTCGGCCTGATCCTGATGTTCATCTTCGCATTCTGGCTTGGATGGCTGCCGTTCAGCGGCGGCGTCGACAGCCAGTACCCCGAGGGTTTCAACTGGCCTTACATTAAGAGCATCCTCGAGCATGCGACTCTGCCCGCACTCGCCATCGTGCTCACAAATATGGGTGGCTGGGCGCTCGGAATGCGCGGCATGATGATCACTACGGACGGCGAAGATTACATGCTGCTCGCGCAGGCCAAAGGCCTTCGCCCAGGCCGCTTGTTCTTTCGCTACGCCGTGCGCAACGCGATGCTGCCACAGCTCACCGCGCTGGCGCTTTCCCTTGGTCTGCTCGTCGGCGGTTCGACACTTGTCGAAACCTACTTCGTGTATCCCGGCATCGGCTGGCTCCTGTATTCGGCCATTACGAACAACGACTACAGC
Organism: Chloroflexota bacterium; assembly: GCA_964201495.1. Lineage (GTDB taxonomy): Bacteria > Chloroflexota > Anaerolineae > J036 > Brachytrichaceae > CANJQH01. The sequence continues at coordinate 7,825 of CAXNFZ010000034.1, forward strand.
CTCATGGGCGGCATCGTGTTCATCCTGATCCTGACCACGGCCACAGCCGTGCTCATCATCGACCTGATCTATCCGCTGATCGACCCGCGCATTTCACACGCGCGCCGGTAGTCTGCGTTCCATGAAGCTATGGCAACTGTCGCTGCAGAATCCAAACCCAAGGCAGTCTCGCGGGTCAATCGCTTCGACTCGCCCTGGTTCAATCCAAAGCTAGTCATCGGCATCATCGTGCTGGTGCTCGTCGGTTTCTCCGGCGTCATCGGCGAAAGGCTCTGGGATCCGACGCTCGCCCGCGTCGCATCTTCGCCGCTGGACCTGCCGCCTCCGTGGTGTCCATCCACGATCGCAGGAATTCCCGTCTGTACGAGTGAAAACGTCGGCACCTGGGATCATCCACTCGGCACTGAAAGCAATGGCCGTGACATGCTCGCTGTGCTGCTGACCGGCAGCTCACGCTCGCTGCGCGTCGGCCTCATCGCCGCCACGATCGGCATGGTCATCGGCGTCATCCTCGGATGCATCGCCGGCTTCATGGGCGGGACGGTCGATCGCGTCATTACGACGATCTCCGATTCGTGGATCACCATCCCCTCGCTCGCAGTGTTGATCGTCATCTCCGCATTCGTGCGACAGATCAGCGCCGAAACCATGGCGATTCTGATTTCACTGTTCGCCTGGCCTGGGCCGACGCGCCTGATCCGCGCGCAGGTGCTCACACTGCGCGAACGCGGCTACATCCGTATGGCGCGCCTCTCGGGCGCCAGCACGCTTGACGTGATCTTCGGTGAAATGATGCCGAACATGCTGCCGTACATCGCGGCGAGCTTTACCGGCAACGTATCAGGCGCCATCCTCGCCTCCACAGGCCTCGAAGCGCTTGGCCTCGGCCCAACGCGCATCCCCACGCTCGGAATGACGATCTTCTACGCCAACCAGAAGGCGGCCGTGATCCGCGGTATGACGTGGTGGTACGTACTCCCGATTCTGGTTCTGGCTCTGATCTTCACCAACCTGTTCAATATCGCAACCGGCCTCGATGAAGTCGCCAACCCGCGCCTGCGCGGCCTGAACACCAAGGAATAGGACACGTCATGCCTACATCAATTTCCACACCTCAGGCCAAAACGGCCTATGGCGCGGGCAGAGAAGTCGTCCTGGACGTGGACGAACTGCGCGTCCATTACAGGACGCCCACCGGCGACGTCAAGGCCGTGAACGGCGTAAGCTTTCAGGTCTTCGCCGGCGAAACAGTCGGACTGGTCGGCGAATCGGGCTGCGGCAAGACGACGACGGCAATGGCCATTCTGCGCATGGTGCAGCCACCCGGCCGCATCGTAGGCGGGCACGCCATCGTCGCAGGAACAGATGTCGTCGGATTGAATGAGAAGGAAATGCGCGAAATGCGCTGGGTCAAGCTGGCGCTCATCCCACAGGGCGCCATGAACTCGCTCAACCCGGTCATGCGCATTCGCACGCAGATCGCCGATGCAATCGAGACGCACCTGGGCAAACATCCCAGGGAAAAGCTGAAAGCGCGCATCCTGGAACTGTTGAACCAGGTTGGCCTGCCCGCCCGCGTCTACGACATGTATCCGCATGAGCTGTCGGGCGGCATGAAGCAGCGCGTGTGCGTGGCCATGGCGATCGCGCTGAACCCGCCGCTGATCATCGCCGACGAACCCACCAGCGCACTTGACGTCGTCGTCCAGCGCGTAGTCGCGCAGACGCTGATGGACGTCAAGAAGCGCCTCGGCGTGTCGATGATCCTGATCGGCCACGACATGGGCCTGCAGGCGCAGATGGTCGACCGCATCATTGTGATGTACGCCGGCAACATCGTCGAAATTGCGCCGATCACGCGCGCGTTCAAGATTCCGCTGCACCCGTATACGCAGCTGCTGATCGCGTCAATCCCATCGATCAAGGAGCGCAAGCCGCTCAAAGTGACCGAGGGCATTACGCACGACTTGCGCAATCCACCACCCGGCTGCGTGTTCCAGTTCCGCTGCCCGCTCGTGCAGGAAGTCTGCCGGACGAAAAAGCCAACACTGCGCGAATATGCCTCCGGCCATCAGGCGGCCTGCCACCTCTACGAAAGCCCCGACGACATGGGCAGCCATGCCCTGGCCGCGGCGGCGATGAAGGAGCTCGATCGATGACCGCACCTCTTCTCGAAATCCGCAACGCAACCAAGGTGTACGGCGGCAGCGGCATCGGCGGCGGCAAGAAAGTCGTCGCGCTGCAGGACTTCAACCTGTCCATCGCTGAATCACCTGCTACGATCACCACCATCGCAGGTGAATCCGGCAGCGGCAAAACAACGCTGGCGAGTCTGGTGCTGGGCTTTCTCCACCTGACAAGCGGTGACGTGATCTACCGCGGCGTAAACATTCAGTCCATGAATGCGGAGCAGCGCGTACAGTATCGCCGCGAAGTGCAGGCAGTTTTCCAAGACCCCTACGAGGTCTACAACCCCTTCTATCGCGTCAAACACATCTTCGAACTGGCTATCCGCAAGTTCAAGCTTGCGAACGACAAGGCGCAGGCGCGTCAGATGATGGAGGACGCGCTCAAGGTTGTCGGCCTGCGCGGAGGTGAAGTGCTGGAGAAATATCCGCACCAGCTCTCCGGCGGCCAGCGTCAGCGCATGATGATTGCGCGCGCCTGCATGCTCAAGCCGCGCATCATCGTCGCCGACGAGCCCGTCTCGATGATCGACGCCTCGCTGCGCGCCATGATCCTCGACATCATGCTGCACCTGCGCGATGACTTCGGCATCTCGTTTCTTTACATCACGCACGACCTGAGCACGGCTTACCAGATTGGAAACGATATCCACATCATGTATCAGGGCCGCGTCGCTGAAAATGGCGACACGGGGCGCGTCATCGAAAATCCGAAGCACCCCTACGTCCAGCTGCTGCTGAATTCGATCCCCGTGCCCGATCCCGACATCAAGTGGGACACGAATCTGAATCTGCCCTCTGAAGAGGAAATGCGCAACAGCCCAAAGAGTGGTTGTCGCTTCTATCCACGCTGTGGCAGTCGCATGGACCGCTGCCTCCAGGGAATCCCGCCTTTGTTCCCCATCGAGGATCAGCATCAGGCATCCTGCTTCCTCTACGAAACGCCTGAATCACCGGCAGCACCCAAATAGCCAGCTCAAATTCATCGGGTGGCTCACTTTTTGATCGAAAGTGCGTCACCCGATCGGCTTCTGTATACGCCTGAAAATTTGCCGATATGCAGCAGCAATAGTGACTGCATAGCACTGAACCAGTTATGATCATCCGCACCTTAGCTTTGACTTGGTGAACTTTGCCATCAGGAGAATCTCATGTCCAGAACCACTCACATCGCATCCGCAGCCATTGTGCTTGGCCTGCTGCTCACCGCCTGCAGCAGTGAAGGAGAAGGCGGCGGCGTATCTTCGAGGCGCGCCACGAACACGCCTGTCGCAACAACTATCTCTCCCGAAGAACTCGCCAAGCGCAGCGCTGATAGCGCTGGCTACTCGATGAAGGCGCTCGCTATCAAAGACCCTGCCACCCCTGCCGCCGGCTTTGAAGTCCCCAATGAATCGCGCCTCGTCGCCGTTCAGGTCGAACTCAGCGTCATCTCCGCTGAAGACAAAATGGCCGTCGAAACCATGTACGCCAACATCGCGGACAGCAATGACGTCACCTACGACGGTCAGACGAATGCCATCGCCGATGAACTGAAAATGGGCGAAATCGGCAAGGGCGAAAAGGCAACCGGCTGGATCGCCTTCCTCGTACCCAGCGATGCAAAACTCAATTCGATCACGTACCGCATCGGCCTGATCAGCACCATCGCACTTACCGCCGAACTGCCGAAGTAAGTGCAAGGCACTCATCACAGCAGAGTCCGCGAATCGCAGCATCGTCCTCCGCCCTTTAAATGGCGGGGCGATGCCGTGATTCGCGGGTTCATGTAGTCGAGTTTAGCCACTCCCCTCGCCTCGTCTATAGTCCATCCCGTGTACACTCCTCTCCTGTGTCCGAAAATGCTCGCAGGAACCCCACTTCCAATCCCTGGCCGGATCTGATCTATGGACTGGCAGTCGTTCTTGTATTGGGAAGCGCACTCTGGGCTCTGTTCGACCATTTCAGCATCATCAGCCGCACCCTCGCTTTCCCCTACCCACTCGCTTACTCCGAAAGCCTGTCGGTCGATCGAGCATTGCAGCTGCCTGACCTCACGCATCTCTATCCAACAACGTTCAGCACGCCGCCTCTGCGCATCTCGCCCCAGCCACCGCTCTTTCCTGCGCTGCTCGCACCACTCCTGCATGCCGTCACTGCCGCTGACGCGTTCGCCGCAACACGCACACTCTCCCTTATTGCTTTTTGTGTAACCGGCCTCGCTGCAGCTGGCACAGTGTTCGGCCTGACGCGAAGCTTCGGCGGTGCCGTGATCACATGCGTCATGCTATGGCTCTTCCCGCAGATCCAGGTCGCCTCGCTGCTCGTTGCACCCGATGCAGCTGCACTTGCGCTCGGTACGCTCGGCCTCTGCATCGCTGTGCTTTTTGGCACACACGACAGCGCACGCAGCAACAGCGCAGTCGCACTTAGCGGGCTTTGTTTCGTGCTGTGCATCGGCATGCAGCCCGAATTTGTCATAGTTCCGCTCACCGGCGCATGCACATGGCTGCTCCGGAATGGTCGCCGCAACGCCACACTCATACTGCTGGCCAGCATCGCCGTGTGCAGCGTCACCGCTGCAGCCTGGCTTCAGGTCATCACCAACGGCGGCTTCCTACAACACCTGCTCAATTTCGGCGTCCGCGATTTTTCGAAGGATGTCGCAACCTGGCTGATCATTAATCAATTGCTGCGCACCGGACTAATTCTCGTTCCGAGCATCCTTTTCTTCATCACAGAGCCGCTCGGCGCGCGACATGTTGCCGCACGCCCTTTGCTCATCATGTTGATGACGGCATTCATTCTCACGATTCTTAGCAGCCGCGTCGGCTCCTCGTGGTCGATCACATTGCCACTCAGCCTGGCAACTTGCATCAGCTTTGGCGTCGTCATCGGCTGGCTCCACCGCACGCGCTGGCTCACGGCATTTACACTCATGTTCGCACTGCTGCAAATCGACACGCTCAAAGACTGGCGCGCAGTTGATTTCCTGCCGGACTTAAAAGGACGATTCGCAACCACACGCGAAATGTATGAACTGGCGACACGTCTGCGCAACGCCAAAGGTCCAGTGCTCACGGACGAGTACATCGGCCTGCTCTCCCTCGCAGGCAAAGCCCCCGTCATCTACCCGCTCGAGTTCAACACGCTGCAGCAACGCGGCGATTGGTCCAGCACCGAACTCATCGCTGCTATCGAACGACGCGATTTCGCACTCGTCGCCTGGTACGAGCCGCAGGACCGCAATGAGCTTTACATCCTCACGCGCTGGCCTGACGACGTCCGCAAGGCCATCTATAAAAATTACACGGGAGCAGGCTATATGGCCGATACGGTGCTTTACCAGCCGGTTCAACGATAATTTCGGCATCCATGAAAAGTCTGACTGCAGCGTGTATACAAGGCCTCGCCAACCGACTGCAAGTGCTCACTTCCGGCCTGGCATTGGCCGAACATACGGGCCGTCGCTTCGAAATGCTTTGGCCGCGAACTCCACATTGCCGTGCAGACTTTGCCGACCTATTTTCAAACGACTGGCCGGTGCAGTCCATAAAAATGGAGGATATTCCAGCCAGAAGCAGTGTTTATCGTCGCTGCAGGCTCCACACCGACGAAACAAACCTCGTCGTGCAGGATGCAACCTGGCTGTTTTCCCCACGAGAAACAGAGCAAAATATCGCTATTTTCGAGCGAACCAAGGATTTCATACGGCAATTGCAGCCCACATCCGAAATCCAGCACGAAATAGATGCCTTCCGCAGCGCACATTTCCACAAACGCATGATCGGCGTTCACCTGCGCCGCGGCGACTTTCTCCATGTGCATCCACACAGCAGCAGGAACACGTCGGACGCAATAGAGGCTGTCGATTTAATGCTGAAAACCGAGCCCGAGTCGGGCATTCTCCTTTGTTCGGACGAACCTCCGCAGACTCACGCCGAAACTCAGCCCGTGCAGGTTGCAGGAGTGCGTGACCTGTTCCGGCAACGCTATGGCTCACGCATCGTCTGGCATACGGCCGCCAGCCTGGATCGCACGAATCCACTCGCCATTCGCGACGCAGTCATCGATCTCTGGCTGCTGCGAAATACCGACTGCTTCGTCGGAACTATGCATAGTTCATTTTCAGAATTCGCCATTGTCGATCGGGATGTGCCAAGTTTGATTGTGGACGGTCATTCACAGCACTACTATCGAATCGTCTCCCTTTTGCGCTCCACAGGGCTGCTGTCCGCGCTTCACACACTGAGCCGATGCCGCCATGGCCGCAGAATGACCACCGCTGAGGTCATAAAGCAACTCCGATCCAGCCTGCGACGCTAACGGAGTGACGCGGACACGCCCTGGATGCCATAGTCACTCAGCACTTCCTCGATCACTTCGATCAGGCTCTCGTGCATTGCGATCAGCTCCGCATCAATTTCCAGCGCCATATGCCGGCAGTGCGTTCCGATCGGCACGCCGCGCAGCCCCATCACACGCTTGGCCGAAGCCACGTATTGCACACACACAGCCGGCTCCAGCACACGCAGCAGTCGCTGCAGTCGTTGTGCTTTTTCGGGATGCGCGTGGTAATTCGCGCACAGCCATGTGAACAACTCAGGATAGCAGTTGGCCGCGATCGGCGACAGGCCCGCCGCACCTGCTTCAAGCGACTCCAGTGCGCCACCCGTCCACGCGTTGTACAAACGGAGCGGCGTGCCCTGCGCAGCAGCCAGTTTGGCGCGTATCGCAGCAGGTTCGCACGTCGTGTCCTTGAGATAGGAAAATCTGCCGGTGCGCGCCGCCCAGCCGATCGTGTCCGCAGAAATGATGCGCTTGTATGGCGCCGGCACTTCATACAGGCCGAGCATGGCGTCGCCCGTAGCGTCGAGGATGCGCTCCAATGCCTCGCACAGCACCAGCTCCGGCTCGTGCTGCGCTGCGAGCTGATTGGGCAAGAGCACCGTCGCCGCAACGCCGAGCGCAGACATTCGCTGCACGGAGGCGATTTGCTCTTCAAGCGTGCCGCCGAAATTGCCCGTCGCCACAACTGGAACTCGTCCAGCAGTGCGGTCGAGCACACGCTGCACCAGCGCAATGCGCTCATCTGCGCTCAGGTGGTACATTTCACTCGACAGGCAGCACGCAAATAATCCGCCTGCACCTGCAGTGATATACCAATCTGTGACGGCATCGACGCCGGCCCAATCAATGGCGCCGTCGTCGTGATAAGGGGTGACCATCACCGGCCAAAGGCCAGGCGAAAGAAGTGACTTGGAAGTGTGCGAATAAAGACTCGCAGAAATGTCTGAGGAACTGCTCGGCGTTGCGCTGCGGTGGTCAGAAGACATGTTCCAAGCATGCCTTCGCACCGCATTCTGCGCAAGTGATCAGCGCTCTTCTGCCTGACGGCGAACCAGCGTCGTCAGCGGCCGCAGCACCGCCACGATGGCATCGAGCAGCGTCGGCTCGTTTGCAACGAATTGATCAGTGGAAAGATCGAGTGGCGCACCCTCGAATGAATGATTCTTCGGATCAGCGATGCGCATGGGGTTGACTTCAAGGTCGTAATGCATAAGAGAGGTTGTACCGGAAAACAAACTCGGCAACCTACCCAAACTTGACCACTTGTAACATTGTCAAGTCATTGACAAGTTTGGTAACTACTCAGGCCATCCATTTTTCCAACGCGAAACGCGCTATTCCTTCCCCCTTCGGGGGGAAGGAA
>CAXNFZ010000035.1:0-15701 GCA_964201495.1 Chloroflexota bacterium
GGACGAACACGAAGTCTCTGAAGCGAATGGGCAACTGAGAACTTAGAAACGGCAAATACTCAGAGGTCGGTCGAAATTTCCCACGAAGCACACTGTTGCTTTTCCCAAAAGGGAAAGAACAGCGTGCTTCACAGAAAGCATCCACCTACCCCTGAGCAGTTGCGAGAAATTCCAACAAGAGCCTGAATAACTGTCAGAATTTGCATTCGACTGCCGCAGCAGCCTTGTGCTTACGCCGACAGGCTCTTCGCCCAGTCGTACTGCTTCAGGAAAGGATCCGGCTTGAGCGGGTCCTTGCTCTCGTAGACCGCATCGATCAGGCCGTCGGCGCGCACCTTGCCGATGCGCACGTACTTGTACGTGTGCTGGGTCTCACCGTCGATCTTGACTTTGCCTTCCGGCGCGTCGAAGGTGATCTCGTTGCTCTTGACCGCTTCCTTGATCTTGGCGATGTCTGTGGAACCGGCCTTCTCGACCGCAGCCTTCCACAGATACACACCGAAGTAACCGGCCTCGATCGGATCCGCCGTCACGCGATCGGCGCCGTACTTGGCCTTGTACGCCGCGACGAACTTGTCATTCGCCGGCGTCTTGGTCGTCTGATAGTAGTTCCAGGCCGTGAGGTGGCCGGCGAGGTAGTCCGCGCCAATGCCACGCACTTCTTCTTCCGCCACGCTGACCGACATGGTGATCAGCGAATCCGCGGTGAAGCCCGCGTCCTTGAACTGCTTGAAGAATGCGACGTTGCTGTCGCCATTCAGCGTATTGAAGATCGCATCCGGCTTGGCGTCCTTGATCTTGCTGATGATCGTGCTGAATTCCGTGCCGCCGAGCTGCACGTATTCTTCACCAGCAGTTTCGCCGCCCTTCGCCGCAAGCTGCAGCTTGATGATTTTGTTCGCCGTGCGCGGGAAGACGTAGTCCGATCCGAGCAGATAGATCTTCTTCTTGCCCTGCTCGAGCAGGTAATCCACGCCAGGGACAATCTGCTGGCTCGGCTCCGCGCCGGTGTAGAAAATGTTCGGCGACTGCTCGAGTCCTTCGTACTGCACCGGGTAGAACAGCAGTCCGTTCAGCTGCTCGAACACCGGCTTCACGGCCTTGCGGCTGGCGCTCGTCCAGCATCCGAAGACCACTGCAACCTGATCCTGCTGAATGAGCTTCTTCGACTTTTCGGCGAACGTCGGCCAGTCACTGGCGCCGTCCTCAATCGTGGGCACAAGCTTCTTGCCCATCACGCCGCCGGCGGCGTTGATCTCCTCGATCGCCAGCAGCGTCGAGTCCTTGACCGACACTTCGCTGATGGACATCGTGCCGCTCAACGAATGCAGCACGCCGACCTTGATCGTGTCACTCGACACCGCAGCCGGCGCATCGGTGGGCTTGGCTTCTGCAGCGGGCGCATCCGCGGGCTTGGGGGCGGCGGGCGCGCACGCAGCCAACAACATCGAGCCAGCTGCTGTGCCGGCCAGCTTCAGCAACGAACGTCGCGAAATATTCTTCTTGTTGATAGATGACATTCTTCTCCTAAAAATTGATTGGTGCATTCATCTATCCGTCGTGGGATATGAAAGCGTTGTGGGAGGCTGGTTCAGATAATTGGGATGAACCTGCCTCCACTCACTACGACGAGTAAGACAACAAGCCGCACGGCCTGTCGAATTTCATTTCGCATGCGACTGCGGTCGCGGCTGCACGACCATCATTCGCACACGTTGTGAACCTTAAAAAAGAAAATAGCGCTGCGCCATCGGCAGCACGTGCGCAGGTTCGCAGGTCAGCAGCTGACCATCAGCGCGAACCTCGTACGTCTCGGGATCGACTTCGATCACCGGCATGGCCGTGTTGTGCACCATGTCGGCCTTGCCCACGCTGCGGCAGTTGCGCACAGCTGCAGGCGTCTTGCGCATACCGACTTTTTCCGGCACGCCAGCGTCGATTGCTGCCTGCGAAAGAAACGTCAGGCTGGTCGCAGCCACGGCGCCGCCGAACGCGCCGAACATCGGCCGGTACAGCACCGGCTGCGGCGTCGGGATCGACGCATTCGCATCGCCCATCACGCTCCACGCGATAAATCCGCCCTTGACCACCATCTCCGGCTTGACGCCGAACATGGCCGGCTTCCACAACACCAGGTCCGCGAGCTTTCCCGGCTCGATCGATCCGATCTGATCGGCCATGCCGTGCGCGCGCGCCGGGTTGATCGTGTACTTCGCCACATAGCGCTTGACGCGCGCGTTGTCGCTGCGTGAAGAATCTCCGATCAGTGCGCCGCGCTGCACCTTCATCTTGTGCGCAGTCTGCCACGTACGAATCACGACTTCACCGACGCGCCCCATCGCCTGCGAATCGCTCGAGATCATGCTGAACACGCCCATGTCGTGCAGGATGTCTTCGGCAGCGATCGTCTCAGCACGAATGCGGCTCTCGGCAAACGCCACATCTTCCGGGACGAGCGGATTCAGATGATGACACACCATCAGCATGTCGAGGTGTTCGGCGATCGTGTTCACCGTAAACGGCCGCGTCGGGTTCGTCGACGAAGGCAGCACATGCGGCAGCGACGCGATGCGAATAATGTCCGGCGCATGTCCACCGCCGGCGCCCTCGGTGTGATACGTATGAATCGTGCGGCCGGCGATCGCAGCGATCGTGTCCTCGACGTAGCCGGCCTCGTTGATCGTGTCGGTATGAATGGCGACCTGCACATCCATTGCGTCGGCAACCTTAAGACACGCATCGATCGCCGCCGGCGTAGTTCCCCAGTCTTCATGCAGCTTCAGGCCGCAGGCGCCGGCAGCGATCTGCTCGATCAGCGGGCCGGGCGTCGCGACGTTGCCCTTGCCGAGAAACCCGAAATTCATCGGCCACGCCTCGGCCGCCTGCAGCATGCGCGCCATGTTCCATTCGCCGGGCGTGCACGTGGTGGCGTTGGTGCCCGTCGCCGGCCCGGTGCCGCCGCCGATCATCGTGGTGATGCCGCCGCTCAGCGCTTCCTGAATCTGCTGCGGCGCAATGAAATGAATATGACTGTCGATGCCGCCCGCAGTGACGATCAAGTGCTCACCAGCGATCACTTCCGTTGACGCACCCACCACCAGATCCGGATCGACGCCGGCCATGATGTCCGGATTGCCCGCCTTGCCGACTTTGACGATGCGACCGTTGCGAATGCCGATGTCGCCTTTGACGATGCCCCAGTGATCGATGATGATCGCGTTGGTAATCACAAGATCGAGCACGCCGTCCGCACGCGTGGCGCGGCCGCTCTGCCCCATGCCGTCACGAATCACCTTGCCGCCGCCGAATGTGATTTCGTCGCCGTACACTGCGAAATCGTGTTCGATCTCGATGATGAGTTCGCTGTCTGCCAGACGCACGCGATCGCCCTTCGTCGGGCCGTAGAGATCAGCGTATGTCCGGCGTGAAATGCCGAGTGTCACAGGCGCCTCCGTATATCAGCGCAGCGGTCCATTCACCAGGCCGCGATGGCCCAGCACGACGCGCGCACCAACCAGCGAAACCAATTCGATTTCTTTTTCGTCACCCGGCTCGAAACGCACCGCTGTTCCAGCCGCGATGTTCAGTCGCATGCCATATGCAGCCGCACGCTCGAATTCGAGCTGCGTATTCACTTCGAAAAAGTGGTAGTGGCTGCCGACCTGAATCGGTCGGTCGCCGAGGTTTCTGACGGTGACGCGCGCAGTTGCTCTCCCCACGTTTGCGACAATGTCGCCCGCGTGGTCGTCAATCAAATATTCACCTGGATGCATGGATGGGAAGTTGTGTCACCACACTGCAGTAGCTTGACGAAACTTGGGCAAGCAGTTGTGACAAGCGCATCGCTCTTCGAGTGTCGTGGCTTCGAAAAGCAACTCGGACACGGTGCGCTCAACGGTCGTGAGTATACAGATCACATCACCATAATCAAGAGTGAATGCGCGCGAAGAAAAAAATTTATGGTTGCAGCTACTCAGGCCAGTCCACTTCGCATCGCGTGTTGCGCAGGAAAATCGACCAAGACCCGAGTAGCTGCCCCGACCGACATTTCGTCATGAAATATCGATCGCCGGCAAAGTCACGCGGAAGCTGTGCAACCTGATCGGCTGCCTTGCAGCGGTGCATCGATAAATTCCCGGGCAAGACAGCGCGTCTGGTTGTGTTCTCTACGAAAGAGAATTTGCGCGCAGCCAGACGCGCATTTCTCCCGCTGCATCACGGTTGTCCCACGCATAGTACGGAATCGCTGTGATTTCCGTTTCCACCACGCGCGGCGACTGCCGGCCGTACAACACACCGTTCCATCCTTCTGTGTCGACCACGCGGCCCTTGCCGCGCAGCACAGTCACGCCGCCCAGCAGATCCGCGCGATGCTCGACGTTCATTTTTTCGATGTCCGCCACATCGATCGAAATACGTGACAGCTCGATCTGTCCATGATCAACGCCTTCCAGGCAATACACCAGCGGGCCGCGCTGCAGAGCAACTTTGCCAACCGCCTGGCGCACCGACGGATGCGAATACACCGCGTGCGGCGTCATGTCCAGATCAAGCACGACTTCGTCCTGCGCAGTCCACTCGCGCGTCACGGACGCGTAGCCGTTCGTGAGCGTCGCGTCGACCGGCTGACCATTAACCTTCAGCGACCAGCGCCCACACCACGCCGGCACGCGCATGTGCAATGTCAGCGCCGTCGGCGCGCCGGCGTCCACGGTCAGCGCCACGCGGCCATTCCACGGATACTCCGTGCGCTGTGACAGCGATACTTCACGACCGGCAGCAGTCACCTTCGCATTGTTCTGACCGTACAGATGAACCCACACATCGCGTGAATCGGCATCGGCGCCAGTCGAATAGAAATAGCCGCCGACGCTGGCGATCGTGCGAGCCACGTTGGGTGGGCAGCACGGACAAGCGAACCACGGCACACGATGATGATGACCAAGGCTGGCAAGTGGATTCTCGTAGTAAAAGTGCGAACCATCGAGTGAGACGCCGCTCAGTGTGCCGTTGTACAACGCGCGCTCGAGCAGGTCGGCGTACTTGCCTTCCCCCTTGAACTGCAGCATGCGGCCGCACCACAACACCAGGCCGATCGCCGCGCATGTTTCAGCGTAGGCATTCTCGTCCGGCAAATCGTAATCGCGTGTGAAGCCTTCGTTGCTGTGGCTCGGGCCGATGCCGCCGGTCAGGTACATGCGCCGGCTCGTCATCGCATCCCAGATGCGCTCACACGCTTCCAGCAGCGTCGGGTCGTCGTACTCGTGCGCGATGTCGGCCGCACCACTGAACAAATACATCGCACGCACCGCGTGGCCCACCGCCTGATCCTGCTCGCGGATCGGCTTGTGCGACTGGTTGTATTCGTAGTTCTTCGCCCAGAATTTCGCCGGGTCGTCGCCGCGCTCGCGCGCCTCGATGTCGTAATAGTGCGGCTGCTGCCCGCGTTCGTCGATCAGATATTTCGACAATTCGAGAAAACGATTTTCACCCGTGGCGCGCGCCATCTTCACCAGCGCCAGCTCGATCTCCGGATGGCCGCCGTAGCCGCGCTTCTGGCCGGGGCCGCGGCCGAAGACCGCAGCGATGTGATCGGCGTAGCGCATCATGGCATCCAGCAGCTTGCGCTTACCCGTGGCCTTGTAGTACGCAACCGCACCTTCCATCATGTGGCCGGCGCAATACATCTCGTGCAGGTCACGCAGATTCTTCCAGCGCATCGCCGGATCGGCCACCTGAAAATGCGTGTTCAAGTAGCCGTCGGGCAACTGCGCTGCGACGATGCGATCAATCTCGCGATCCGCCAGCGCTTCGAGTTCCGGATCCGGATGCGTGGCCAGCGAATAGCCGACGGCTTCAATCCACTTCGCCGGGTCGCTGTCGCCGAAAATTTCGCGAATGTCGAACGGCGGCTTGCGCGTGTAATTCAGGTCAAACACCGAAAATCGATTCGTGTCCGTGCACATCTTGTGCACGTGCGGAATCGTCACTGCGCGATTGATTTCCTGCTTGGGCGCCCAGAACGCGTCATCGAGACGAACGGATGTAAACGCGACGGGCGAGAGTTTCCAACGTGTAGACATAGTGTGGTTATCCCTTGAAGTTTCTCGTAACTGCCCAGTCCAGTGCGTTTTGCGGGAAATATCGGCCTAATGCCTGAGCAGTCACAGTTTCTCAGTGTAGCCCCGGGCATGAAATGTCGCCGCACTGCGCTGTACATTAAAAAACGCATCACCTGTCGAAACAGGCGATGCGTTTAATGCGATTAACCCGCATATGCCGCGTCGGGCATTACTTCAGCTGCGTGTATGCCCGAATGGCTACGACCGCCGCAACCACGTGCATCAATTCCGTCGCAACCATCGTCGTCGTATTGAACAAGTCCATCCCCGGCATCGGCGCACTGCTCATCGCAGCAATCGGCCCGCCCACAGACAGCACCGTGAACACCACACTGACTACGATGAAAATCGGGTTCACTTTTTTCGTAAAGCGCGTCAGCAGCAGATACACAACGCCGCCCATGATCACACTGATCAGGCTCGACGCGATCGTCTCCGGCAGCCCAACTTTCATTGAGTCCACGGCGTTCGCTACGAACCAGACCACCACATTGATCACCGCAGCAATCAATCCTGCGCGCAGACCAGTACCAAAAATCTTGCGCGCATTCGGCGCACTCATCATTGACTGTGACATATTTGCTCCTTGAAAAAAACGTAATTACTCGGGCTGTAACTACTCAGGCCTGAATCAGTATTTCCCGCGAAACGCGCTATTCCTTCCCCCTTCGGGGGAAGGAATAGCGCGTTTCGCGTTGGAAAAATGGATGGCCTGAGTAGTTACCTCAGGCTTGGATTGATATTTCCTGCGAAAAATACTTTGCTCGAAAATCGAAATTGCAGAAGTGCAAAAATGAAGTGGGCGAAGAAATCCCGTGTTTCGCGATGGAAAATTGTCCAGCCGGCGCAGTTACAAAATCGAAAAAAATAACCGCACGCAGAAAATTCCTCTGCGTGCGGTTGCATCTGTGCTGAAGAACGACTGCCTGTTCTCGACTACTGCTTCACGATCTCGAGGTCAATCGTGATCGTGACCTTGTCACCGACGAGCACGCCGCCCGTTTCCAGCGCAGCATTCCAAACCAGGCCGAAGTCTTCACGGTTGATCGACGTCTTCGCGCTGAAGCCAGCGCTCGTCGTTCCCCACGGCGACTTTGCCTGGCCGAGATATTCGACCTCGAGCACCGCGGGCTTCGTCACGCCCTTGATCGTCAGGTTCCCGTGCAGCTTGCCGGTCGTCGCGCTCGTCGTCTCGACCGAAACGCTGTTGAACGTGATCGTCGGATACTTCTCGACATCGAAGAAATCCGGCGACTTCAGATGACCATCGCGCTTCTCGTCGCGTGTGTTGATGCTGGCCGTGTCGATCGTCACATCGACCTTGCTGGCTGCCGGCGTGGTTTCGTTGAAGTCCACCGTGCCGCTGAACGCGCCGAAGACGCCGCGCGCCGTGCTGAGCATCATGTGCCGCACGCTGAAACCGATTTCCGAATGCGAATTGTCAATTGCCCATGCCATCGTAAATTTCCTCCAACTGAACTTTGTATTACCAGAACGTATCGAAATGCCAGATCTCTTCTTCACCAGCCAGCTGCAGTGCCTGTTATGCTCCAATCGTCGGCGCCTTCAGGACTACGTCATCGTCGTGCGAGCGAAGTGATCTTTTACACTTATAATCGGACTTGTGTCCGCTTATAATCACAAGTCTAACGGACAGATGTCCACTTGTCAAGCATTCGGCCAGCAGTACTCACCCAGTTCCTAAACAATCGTAACTACTCAAGCCTAAGTCGATATTTCCCACGAAACACGCTATTCCTCGTATTTCGCGATGGGAACTAGCCCAGCTTGGGCAATTACCCTGATTTCTATGGTGCAGCGAAGAAAGGACACTCCACTCGATGAACTGGCGCTGATCATGCCGGCAGCGGACATGTTGTCCATAAGCGCCGACGAAGCCCGTCACGAGCGCAGTGACGCCGCCGAAAATCGGCGCCGCATCCTTGCCGTCGCCGAACGCCTGTTCGCTGAGCTGGGCGTCGAAGCCGTCTGCATGAATCAGATCGCGCGCGCCGCCGGCGTCGGCCAGGGCACGCTCTATCGCCGCTACTCCGACAAAGGCGAGCTGTGCATGGCGCTGCTGGATTCACAAATGAGCGCCTTCCAAGACGAGGTGCTCAGCACCTTGCGCGAAATGACGCACAAGAAACGCCGCCCACTCGAGCAGCTCGAATGGTTCCTCGACGGGCTCGTGCACTTCAGTGAACGACACGGCCCGCTGCTCACCGCCGCCCGCTCAGAGCTGCGCAGCACCGGTCAGGAAAATCTCACGCAACGCAGCGCGCCCTTCGCCTGGATGCGCATGACCGTCATCGGCCTGCTCACCGCAGGCGCACGCGCAGGCGAACTGCGCGCAGACCTCGACGCCCCGGTCATCGCCGATCTTCTGCTCAGCGCCTTGCATCCGCAGCAGCTGCTCGCCCTGCGCCAGGGCCCCACCGCGCACAGCATCACCCGCATCAGCGCCGCCATGCGGCAAATCGTGCGCGGTCTGGCGGCGTGAGCAGATTCGGATGGGCGCACCCGCAGACTCGCGGACAATATGAGCTCGTGAATCGGGCATTCCGTCTTCTCCATTCTTTAAAAATCCCTTCGAAGCTCACTTCGGATCTCCGCCGCGCTGCACCACTCGGCGTCCTGCTGCTGCTCGTGCTTGCTGCAACGTGGGAGCTCACGCTGGGCGACCGCATCATCGCCCGCGGCGACCTGTTGCTGTACTTCTACCCGCTGCGCGATTTCGCCGCCGCCGCGGTGCGCGACGGGCGCATTCCCCTCTGGAACCCATACAGCTTCATGGGCGCACCATTTCTCGCCAACCCGCAGACTGCAGTGTTCTACCCACCGAATGTTCTGCTGAGCTGGCTGCCCGTCGAACGCGCCGTCTCACTGAACATCGTTGCACACCTTGCGATCGCCGCGCTCGGCGCATTCGCCATGGCGCGCCGAGCCTTCAGCATGACGCCGCTCGCCGCCGTCTGCACCGGCGCCGCATTCGGGCTGGGCGGCTACCTAGGCGCACAAATCGAACATCTCAACCAGGTGCAGGTGCTGGCGTGGATGCCGCTCGTGCTCACCGCCGTGCTGCTGCCGATCGATTCCGCGCGCGCGCTCCTGCGGCGCGCAGCGCTCCTCGCCGCGCTCCTCGCACTGCAAATCACCGCCGGCCATACGCAGTCACTCTATATTTCCTGCGTCGCCGCCGGCATTGTTGCTCTCTCCCCTCTCCTCTGTCTGGCTCTCGCCGTGCTTCTTGCCGCGCTGCTCTGCGGCGCGCAGCTGCTGCCGACGCTCGATCTCTCACGCGAATCCTTCCGTGCCGGCGGCATGTCGTTGCAGGAAGCCGGCGCGTTCTCATGGCGGCCGTGGGTGATCGCGCGCGCGCTGCTGCCGACGTGGGGCGACCCGCTCTTCGCCGAATACGTCGCCTACCTCGGCGCAGCCGGCCTGGCCCTCGCCAGCCTCGGCGCGCTTGCGACGACGCGCCGCACGCTGCTGCCGCTGCTGCTGACCATACTCGGCGGCGTGCTGGCCCTCGGCATCGCAACACCACTGTTCGGCCTGCTCTACCGCTTCGCGCCAGGCTTCAATCTCTTTCGTGCACAGGCGCGCTGGCTGGCCGTCTTCGCGCTGGGAGCAGCGCTGCTGATCGGACTCGGAATCCAGGCGCTGCAACGCGGCCTCGATGCGCGCACAACAAAACGCTGGCGCGCCGCATGGCTCGCGCTCATCGTCACGCTCGCCGCCGCCACCATCATCGGCGCGCGCTTCTCACCAGAAGCCGAATACGCATCGCTGCCAGCGCGCAGCGTGCTGCTCACATGGGCTGCTGCGGCCGCCACCACGAGCGTGCTCGTCTTCGGCGCCGCACGCTCGCAGCACCGCAGGGCACACATCGCCGCAACGCTGTTCATCGTCGAAATGCTCGCCGCCTCGCAATTCCAGCCTTATTCACGCACGACCGACGCTGGCGCGCTCACCAGCCTGCGCCCATCCACCGCACATCTCCTCGCCGAACGCGACGCCAACGACGGCCGCGTGCTTGCGCTCTCCGGACTCTTCTTCGATCCAGGTGACAAGCTCGAACAGGAAATGCTGTTTTCTCAATCGCTCAGCAGCGACGAAATCTATGATCGCCTGATCGCCTCGAAGCACAAAGAAATCCTGTCACCAAACCTGCCGCTGCTCTATCGCCTGCCCAGCGTCGACGGCTACGACGGCGGCCTGCTGCCGACGCGGCGCTTCGTCGAGTTCACGCAGCAATTCGCCGCCGATGCATCAAAGGACGGCCGCCTGCGCGAATTTCTAAAAGCCGTGCCGGCACTGCCGTGGCTCAGCGCCATGAACGTGCGCTACGTCATCGCTGACAAAACGCAGGATGTCTTCGTCGACGGCGTTTTCTACGACCTGCTGTGGACGACGCCGCTCACCGGCGCACGCGACATTTCGCTGCAGCCATACGACGCCACCGCACTCGGCACGATCTTCGGATTGCCGAACGCACAGCCGGGCGAACTCGTCGGCGCGCTCGAGCTGCACTTCACCGACCAGCGCGTCGAACGCTTCACGCTGCGCGTGCCGGCGAACGCGCCGATCGACGGCTTCCAACGGACGCTGCGCTGGCAGAACCCCGGCGCACCACTCTTTGCGCGCGTGACGCCGGCCAACGCCAGCCGCGGTCTGGTGCTGCGTGGACTCACCTCGATTGACGAGCGCGACGGCAGCTTCCTCTCACAGATCGCCTCAGCCGATGCACTGGTGCGCCTGGCGCATTCGGGTGACGTAAAAATCTATCGCATTGAAGGCGACGTTGCACCGCGCGCGCTGCTGCGCAACACACCACTCGCACCAGTGATAGTCCTCGATGAATCACCCGAACGCGTCGTCGTCAGCTGGCCGCAGGCGCTGCGCAGCGAAGACACGCTCGTGCTGCGAGACGCGTGCGCACCGGGCTGGACGGCACGCATCCTGCAAGAAGAAGGCGCGGCCGAAGCGCTGATCGAATGCGCCGATGTGATGTTCCGCGGCGTGCGTGTGCCGGCTGGCGCGCGCGGCGTCGAGTTCGTCTACGCGCCACAATCGCTGCGACTCGGCGCGCTGCTCAGCACACTCGGAGCGGCGATCCTGCTGACATTGCTGACAGTCTCTGACCGGCGGCGCCAAACGTACCCGGCTTCTTAGAAGCCGGGTACGCAGCTGAAAATCAGGCTCAGTCAGCGTTCGAAGCGCATACCAAAAACGACGCCTTCCACCGGCACACGATGAAAGCCGACGTGCTGGTAGAAGCCGATGGCGCGGTAATTGACCGGGCTGACTCCGAGGTGCACCGCCGAAACCCCAGTGTCGCGCATGCGCGTCAGCAGCGTCTCGATCAGACGGCGACCGTAGCCGGAGCCCTGCCCGACAGGCAGGATATCGATATGCAAATGCGCCGGGTACTCAGCAAGCGACGAGTGGTGATAATGCCCGCGATGAATCTGTCGGATGCGGCCGGCGTCGGGTGATTCATCATCGACTGCGGGCACAGGATAGCGCTCACGCAACCCAGGAAACCATTCACGCTCGCAGCGCTCGGCGAACGACTGCGAATCACGCGCGCCGAGCGTGTAACCGACCGGAGCCCCATCTGCAGTCAGCACGAACGCCAGATCCGGCTCGAGCACGGCATACGGCGCAGCGTACAAATGACCGAGCAGCTCGGGATCACGATACTGTGCGCTCGCGTCACTCCCGCTGTCACCGGTGAGCAGACAGATGCGATACAGCGAATAAAGGTCGGCCGGATGGTAGGGGCGGATTTCGAATTTCATATTCACGACGACGCACGAATCGTGCGGATGCTTCAGCGCACCTGAAAAAACTCGACGATCTCGCCGCTCGGCCCCTCGAAGAATGCAACCGTCACGTCGAGATGATCGAGGCGCACGTCCTTCGGCTCGATGGTGATGCGATAGCCCGCGGCGCGCACTTTTTCTGCGTCGGCGCGTGCGTCGTCGCTGTGCAGCGCGAAATGCATCACCGGATCGTTGGCAGCCGATGCGCCAGGCGCCGGCGTGGCCGGCTGCGGCTGAAACAACTCCATGTGGCCGCCGCCGCCGGCATCCAGCAGAACAATTTTGCGCTCAGGCGTGCCGAACTGCGCCACGATCGGCATCCCAAGCACGTCGCGATACAGCCGCAGTGAAGCTTCCAGATCGCGCACCTGCACCGCAATGTGATGAATTCCTTTCATGGTCCGGGAGTGTAGTGCAGAAGACGACGGACGACCGACGACAGTGAACCGTCGTCGGTCGTCCATCGTCCGTCGTCTTCTCTACACCGGCGGGTTCCGCAACGCGATGTGCAGTTCCCTGATCTGCCGCTCGGTCGCCGGCGAAGGCACGCCGAGCATCGTGTCAGCAGCATTCTGGTTCTTGGGGAATGCGATCACTTCGCGCAGGTTCGGCGCACCGCAGAAGATCATCACCAGACGATCGACGCCGGGGGCGATGCCGCCATGCGGCGGGGCGCCGTACTCGAAGGCGTCGAGCATGTGGCCAAATTTCTTGCGCGCATCTTCCATCGTGATGCCGATCAGCTTCATCACGCGCTCCTGCACGTCGCGACGGTGAATTCGGATGCTGCCGCCGGCCACTTCGTAGCCGTTGCACACGAGGTCATACTGCTTGCTCTTCACGCTGCCCGGATCGCTCTCCATCGTGTCGAGATACTGATCCTGCGGCGAAGTGAACATGTGGTGATTGGCGTTCCACTGCTGCTCTTCCTCGTTCCAGATCACCAGCGGGAAGTCGATCACCCACAGGAAAGCCAGCTCATTCGGATTGCCGAGCTTGAGGCGCTGGCCAAGTTCGTGGCGCAGCTCACCGAGCGATCCATTGACCACGTCACGCTTGTCATCGGCGACAAGCAGCAGCAGGTCACCCGCCTTCGAACCAGCGGCGGCGGCGATCGCGGCCTTCTCAGCGTCGCTCAGTTTCGCGCCGGCGCCGCTGTTGCGGAAACCGTCCGCATCGTGCCACAACACCACCAGTCCACGCGCACCGGCTCGCTTCACAAGCTCAGTCAAATCATCCGTCTGTTTACGTGTGTAGCTCGCGCAGCCCTCCGCCACGATGCCCTTCACGTTCTTCGCCTGAAACGGCAGGAACTCCGTGCCCTGCATCGCAGCGCTGACATCGAACATCTCCATGCCGTAGCGCACATCCGGCTTATCACGGCCGAACCGCTCCATCACTTCTGCAAAAGGCAGACGCATAAACGGCTTGTACTTCAGCCGCTTGCCGTGCATCTCGGCGTAGCGCTCCGTGAACTCAGTCAGCAGGCTCTCGACAATCGCCAGCACATCCTCGCGATCGACGAAGCTCATCTCCATATCGAGCTGCGTGAATTCCGGCTGGCGGTCGGCGCGCTGATCTTCATCGCGGAAACAGCGCGCGATCTGGAAGTAGCGCTCGATGCCGCCGACCATCAACAACTGCTTCAGCTGCTGCGGGCTCTGCGGCAGCGCATAGAACTCACCGGCATGCACGCGACTGGGCACAAGATATTCGCGCGCACCTTCGGGTGTGCTCTTGAACAGAATCGGCGTCTCGATCTCGAGAAAGCCGCGGTTGTCCAGAAAATCGCGGATGAATTTGATGAAGCGATGGCGCACTTCCATGTTGTGAACCATCCGCTCGCGGCGCAGGTCGAGGAACCGGTACTGCAGACGCAGGTCTTCGCGCGTATCGAGTCCATCGCTGTCGATCTCGAACGGCGGCGTCTTCGCCGGGTTCATGATCTGCAGATCATTCACGATCACTTCAATCTCACCGGTGGCCATCTTCAGATTCGCCATACCGGCCGGCCGCGCGCTCACCATCCCGGTCACCTGCACCACGAATTCGCTGCGCAGGCTCTCCGCACGCTTGAAGGCTTCGACATTCACACCAGTCGGGTTGATCACGATCTGCGACAAGCCAAAACGGTCGCGCAGGTCGATGAAAATTACGCCGCCGTGGTCACGCCGCCGATGCACCCAGCCGGCCAGCGTGGTCGTCTGGCCGACGTGACTCTGTCGTAGTTCGCCGCAGGTGTGTGTCTTAAACATCTGGTTGCTCCGCGCTTATCCATCAAAAAAGGGTCGCCTTTCGGGCGACCCTCGCTCTCACCGCATCGTTCCCTTGCACGCGATATGCACCGAGCGCCGCCAATTCAGGCTGCGTCGCTGCAATTGTTTTTCGCTGCTCCGGGACACATAGCGCGGCAATGATACATCAGTGAATTTGGTCACGCCGACGGCACCTCACGGTGCAGGCTGACGTCCGCCCATGACGCCGGATCATCAATCGGCTCAAGGTGAGTGAACACGCTCACGTTCACAATGCGCTCGCGGACCGCCGCCTCGATTTGCTCGAGCATGGCATGGCCGGCCGCAACGGTCCAGTGCCCCGGCACCAGCACATGAAAAGATACGAAGTTGCGCCCGCCGGACTGACGCGTGCGCACTGCATGGAACTGCACTCCTTGATTGCGGAACGGCTGCAGCGCTTCCTCGATGACCTGTTGCTGCGCGACGTCGAGCGACGTATCCATCAGCCCGAGCGCCGAGCGCCGGATCAGCCGCACGGCCGTGCTGGCGATGTGCGCCGCTGCGGCCAGCGCCACCACCGGATCGAGCAACACCCACCCCGACGGCTCCACAAGCGCTACGCCAATAACCACTGCCACAGAAGTCCACACGTCGGTCATGAGATGCTGCCCATCGGCCTCGAGCGCGATCGAATTCGCGCGCCGGCCTGCGCGCAGCAGCACGCGCGCTACGACCAGGTTCACGACGGAAGCAGCAAGCGTCACCACCAAACCGATGCCGATTCGTTCGAGCGGCTGCGGGTTCATAAGACGCGTCACCGCCGCCGCGGCGATGCTCACAGCCGCTACCAGAATCAGCACACCCTCGAGCGCGCTTGAAAAATATTCGACCTTCTCGTGTCCGTAACGATGATCTTCGTCCGGCGGCCGCGCTGCCACTACGAGCATCGCCATCGTGAATGCTGCTGCCACAAGGTTGACGATCGATTCAAGCGCATCGGACAACAGGCCAACCGAGCCAGTGAGCCAGTACGCCACCGATTTCATCGCGATTGTCGTCACCGCCGCAATGATCGACAAAAACGCATAACGCGTCAGGGAAGAGCGGGATTCCTGAGACACGAGAGAAGTATTTCACATTTCAGATTTCGTAACTGCTCAGGCCTGCGTTGATATTTCCCGCGAAACACGCTGTTCCTCCTCCCTTCGGGAGGAGGAACAGCGTGTTTCGCGACGAGAAATAGACCGGCCTGAGTAGTTACCAGATTTCAGATTTCAGATTTGCATCGGCCGAACGCCGCATGCAGGGGCGCATCCAGCGTTGGGGGCAGATATATTTCTCACGCGAAGCTGCAAAGAACGCGAAGAGCGCGAAGAGCGCGTGAGGAAAATCTGCTGTTGATGTTCGCCCCTAACTGCGGCTGCCGGAAAATCGCATTCGATAATCCATGACAATTGCCCGGATGAATTTTTCGCATGATGTAATCGTGATCGGCGCCGGACCGGGCGGGA